>CAYWNG010000131.1:0-12242 GCA_964458685.1 uncultured Pirellulaceae bacterium | reverse complement strand
GATCTTGGTTGTCGAAGCGGCTAACCCAATTCACGAATGGACTAAGCCCATCGACGTCAGCGCATCGGGTAAAGGACAAATCAAGATGGGCGGCTGTCATCAAGGAGGAGTTGCCGCTGCTAAAGCCGACGGGCAAGCGGCTTGGATTCCCGACGATGCACCGCCCGAGTTGATCGATGCCTTTATAACGATCAACGGAAACGAAGATCGCGATCCAGATACATTCAAGCCATAGAAACGCTCAGCTATCCAGCAGCAGCTTTGGTCAACTCCACCACAATCATCCGTCAATAGCCAACCGTAACGCGCCACGAACTGGATAACTCACAACGCTAAACTGCTTAGGCGAATAACCTCGTTCGTTCAGTCGAGCCAAAATCTGCTGCTGAAATTCAGGCTGAGCAACCACAACGCTACCCGCAACCGCCAAAGAGAAGTTGCTGCCCTTAAGCTGCTCGATCACAGCGGCAATCATCACGGCTAGTTCAGTCGCCGCGCGGACAACGATAGAACTAACGGATTCAATCTCTCTAAGTTCGAACGCCAGCTTGGCGAGATTGGCGATGCGATTGCGACTCGCGCTGTCTCCGTAACACCACGCGACTAATTCGCTGGCCGAATTTAGGCCCAGATGCTTAAGAACGGCTTGAAGCACAATCTCATCACTACATCGTCCATCCGCCGCGCGACATGCAAGCTGCAAGAGTTGTTGTCCAATCCAGTAACCGCTGCCTTCGTCGCCTAGAAGGTATCCCCATCCGCCACTTCTCGCGACTCGCGTATTCTGATCGGCGCGGTGCCCCCACGCTAATGAACCAGTTCCGCAAATCAAAGCAACCTCGGCTTCGGCACGCTTACTCAAATCGCTCATCGCCGCAGCAAGAACCGCTTCGGCCTCGCTGATCATTCGGACTCGCAAAGTAATCCCTTGCTCAATCATCCATGATCGGACCGTGGCCTGTTCATCTTCACGGCCAGCGCCTGCCAAGCAAACGGCAGCGCAGTCGACAGGTCTTTTCGGAAGCCCGCAATCGTTCCAAGCAGCGACAACTGCAGCGGCAATACTCGCGAATGCAGCTTCAAAACCGACAGCTCTTGGATTGCTTGGCCCCCCCTGCCCTGCCCCGAGCACTTCCAAATCATGCCCATTGGATCGACCGATCAGCACCTGAGTCTTAGTACCGCCACCGTCGATCCCTAGAAACAGAGTTGCGTTATCATTCCATGTGTTGATCTGATTCATCGAAGATTCTCCGACCTCTCGCGAGCGATGTCGAGTGAACGTTGCGTCATCCATTCAACGCTCGACGCAATTGACCACCCGCTTCGACTAACAACTGCCGAGCTCGATCTGCATCAACGCCTCGCAGGTTCGAGACGATCGCCGTTTTGACTTCGCCTCCACATTGTTGCAAAACTGTATAGGCTTCTTCGACGCTCAGCCCCGTGATCTCACTTACGATCCGCTGACTGCGAATCTTGAGCTTATGATTACTGGCTCGTAGATCCACCATCAAGTTTCCATAAGTCTTGCCAATCAGAATCATGGCACCGGTGGTCAGCATATTGAGAATCAGCTTCGTCGCTGTACCTGACTTCAGTCGTGTTGAACCGCTTAAGATCTCGGGACCAACTACAGCGGTCAGCATCAGATCTGCGTGCTGTTGCATTTCGGATTCTGCATTGCAAGTCAGTCCGATCCGCTTCGCACCAAGGCTTGCCGCGTAATCGAGCGCACCGATAACGTAGGGAGTTCGACCACTGGTCGCAATGCCGACTAAGATGTCGTTGCGATTGAATTGATGAGCTTGAAGGTCGATGGCACCCTGTTGCAAATCGTCCTCGGCGCCTTCGACCGCGGTTGTCAGCGCTTTACTACCACCGGCGATAATGCCAACTACCATGGACGGAGGCGTACTGAAAGTTGGCGGACATTCTGAAGCATCCAGTACTCCCAGCCGCCCTGATGTGCCTGCCCCTAGGTAGAATAAGCGACCCGAATTGCGAAAGGCATCAGCAACCCACTCGATTGCGATGGCGATATTGGCAAGCTCGCGACCGACCGCTGAAGCCACCTGTGCGTCTTCCTCGTTCATGAGCTGAGCGATTTGAAGGGCATTCAACTGATCGACGTCCTTCGATCGAGGATTTCGGCTTTCGGTTGTCAGGTTCTGCATTCGAACGATCAGATGTTGAGTTAGTTAGTGAGTTTGAAATTGAATCAACTTGGCCAGGCACAGCAGCAATAGACAAACCTATTCTGATACTCGGCCCGACCAAAGCACCTATGTTAGTCGCATCAACCGATTTCGACGAGAGAGAAGTATGAATACTCGATCCATCATCGCTGGACTCTTGCTGGCTGTGACAAGCTATGTTGGCTTGTCCTCAAGCCTTGAAGCTCAACAACTTCCTGTCATTCCCGCCAATCAACTGGGGTTTAACGTCACCAAGCTCGAGCAAGTTGGCGAACTAGCGAAACAGGGAATCGCTGACGGCAAGATGCCCGGCTGTGTGATCTGCTTTGGAAGGTCGGGCAAGATCGCTTATCTGCAAGCCTTCGGAAACAAACGCGTCGAGCCCACCACAGAACCGATGACCGTGGACACCGTGTTTGATATGGCTTCGGTCACCAAGCCCGTCGCAACGGGAACCAGCATCATGAAGCTGGTCGAACAAGGCAAGTTACGTCTGTCAGCGAAAGTTGTTGACTACTTTCCCGAGTTCGCTCCCAACGGAAAAGACAAGATCACGATTCAAGACCTGCTGATTCATCAGAGCGGATTGATCCCCGACAATGCTTTGAAAGATTACCTCGATGGTCCCGAACTTGCTTGGCAACGCATCTGCGAACTTGGGTTAGTTGCTCCCATCGGTGAGTCGTTCAAATACTCCGACGTCAACTTCATCGTATTAGCCAAGCTTGTAGAGAAGATTGCTGGCGTTGACGTTCATCAATTCTCACAACGAGAGATCTTCGTGCCGTTGCAGATGACTGAGACTGGTTATCTACCGGCTGAACCATTACGATCGCGTGCCGCGCCGACGGAGCAACGCGAGGGGCGCTGGATGCAAGGTGAAGTGCATGATCCGCGAGCCTATGAACTCAAAGGCATCGCTGGCCATGCGGGTTTGTTCTCTACAGCTAGCGATCTCGCCAAGTACGCCACCATGATGCTCGGTCAAGGTGTTTTCAAAGCTGAAGGCCAGCCCGACATATCTATTCTCTCGGCTCAAACAGTTCGCACGATGACGCGAGCCTACCCCGTTTCCACCGGTAGCCGAGGCTTGAGCTGGGATAAACGGACAGGGTATTCGATCAATCGCGGCGATCTGCTTAGCGATAGCGCCTTTGGTCACGGTGGATTCACAGGCAATGTCTTTTGGATCGATCCCGACTTAGATCTGTTCTTCATCTTCTTGAGCAATCGCGTTCATCCCAACGGCAAGGGTTTAGTCAATCCACTGGCCGGTCAAATACTCAACGTAGTCGCCAGTTCAATCTCGCCGTCAAGCCAACGCTCCCCTGCCCTGCCCTCCCCTGCCCTGCCCTCCTCTGCCCCGCGATCTTCCACACAAGCCGCAAAGCAAAGTGAAGTTTTAACTGGGCTGGATGTTTTACAGCGAGATGGATTCAGGCAGCTTGCCGGACGACGCGTAGGATTGATCACTAATCACACCGGACGAAGTCGCGAAGGCAAAACAACTGTAGAGCTACTTCATGGTGCGCCTGATGTAAAGCTTGCAGCGCTGTTTAGTCCAGAACATGGTTTCGAAGGCAAACTTGACATCGACAAAGTTGGCGACGCCAAGGACGGCAAGACTGGCCTGAAGATCTTTAGCTTGTACGGCGAGACACGCAGACCCACCAAGGAGATGTGCGAAGAGGTCGACACAATCGTCTTCGACATCCAAGACATTGGCGCGAGATTCTACACCTACACTTCGACTATGGGAGAAGCGATGATCGCGGCTGCTGAATACAAGAAGCGGCTTGTGATACTTGATCGCCCCAATCCGATTGGTGGCGTCGAAATTGCTGGACCGATGCTTGATGCAGGTAGTGAGTCCTTCGTTGGATTTCACAGCTTGCCCGTGCGTCACGCCATGACGATTGGTGAAATCGCGCAGATGATTAAGGCCGAGAAGAAGCTGGATGTCGATCTTCAGGTCATTCGCTGTGAGAATTGGTCGCGAGATCAGCTCTGGGATCATACGGGACTTACATGGATCAATCCTAGTCCCAACATGCGATCGCTGACACAGGCCCTGCTCTACCCCGGTGTTGGACTACTAGAGACCACGAACATCTCTGTTGGGCGTGGCACCGACACGCCTTTCGAAGTCATTGGAGCACCCTGGATTCGCGGAATGGATTTGGCCGCCGAACTGAATCGTATGAGCATTCCCGGCGTAACATTCATTCCCATCGAGTTCACTCCGACCAGCAGCAAGCATGAAAAGCAACTCTGCCAAGGAGTCAACATTGTCATCACCAATCGCGATCTGTTTGAGCCGCTGCGAGTAGGCTTCGCTATTGCACACTCGCTTCGCAAACTGTT
Organism: uncultured Pirellulaceae bacterium; assembly: GCA_964458685.1. Classification (GTDB taxonomy): domain Bacteria; phylum Planctomycetota; class Planctomycetia; order Pirellulales; family Pirellulaceae; genus Aureliella. Next base: position 7,680 of record CAYWNG010000131.1, on the reverse strand, counting down.
TCCGACCCAGTGGGAGACGAAGAGTCTGAATCGATTGCTCGGAAACAAACAGTGTTCTGAAGCCATCCTGGAAGGAAAGAGCGTTGATCAGCTTGTCGAGTTAGCACTGCAAGGCACCAGTGAATTCAAACGTCGCCGCGAGACATTCTTGCTCTATAGATAGGAGCAAGCGTAGCAACCGTTGGGCGTGTGAAGAGGTCTAACGAAGGTTCACTCTGACTCAAATTGTATCCTTGGCCGAAGCCTAACACCACGAACACCATCAGTCCGACCTCGCAACACGCCATAGCGCTGGGGAGAAACTTAGGCAATAGAATGAGGGCAGAAGAATAAAGACAGCCGCGATCATTTTCAGAGTTGGCAAGAAAATGGTTGGCAAGAAAATACGATCTTCAAATCTTCTTACCCCATCTTCTTGCCTTTCCTCGATAGCAACTACTTACTTCTTGCCCCTTTGACGCGGTGTGCCAATTTGCACGGGCAATCGAATCACTTCAGTGCCTCGTTGTACAGTCACCAGTACGACATCTCCAGGAGTCGTAGCCTGCACAGCGTTGATCAACTCTTGAAAGGTCGCGATATTCTTGCCATCAAAAATCGTAATCGTGTCTCCCTTTTCCAAGCCAGCGATAGCTGCAGGGCTGTCCTCTTCGATCTCAGCTAGCTTGGCAGGTCCATCGGACTTGCCAGTAACACCGATGTAAGGCGGGCCAAATCCTGGCAATACACCCCAGACCTCTTGCTTGGCCATCCGTTCCCAACTGGCCTTAAACACATCGATGGGAACATGCATGTTGTCGGTCACTTCGGTACCGATCCGAGAATGAATGCCAATCAGCTTTCCATCAAGCGTGAATAGAGGTCCGCCGCTATCTCCGCCGATCAGTGCGACATCGGTGAAAAGTGTGTGAGGATCTTTGCCGCGAGGAACCATCTTCTGCAAACGACCAACTCGAATAACCGTTCCACGATCAGGTTGCCAGCCGCCTGGGTGACCTGCCCCGACGACCCACTGACCGACTTTAAGATCGGAGCTTTGCCCGAGCGTTGCGTGTGGGAATTTACGAGTTGGGTTTTCGATGCGAATCAAGCCCGCATCATGATCACGATTCATACCTAACGTTTTGGCTTGCAGACGAGTCCCGTCGTGCAAGATAACTGTCGCGCCACGTCCAGGCGAACCGGCAACGTGCGCGGCGGTGAGGATGTAACCATCGTCAGTGATGATGACACCACTTCCCTGTGCTGATCCTTGCTGAATGTTGACCGTAACTTGTTGTATCGTCTTAGCGACTTGACTCTGTTGCTTTTCTAACGCGCGAAGCTCGTTCAGCGACGAAGGTTCTTTGCCGTCGGCTATCGACTTGAGATCTGGACTAATGGCTACAAAAGTCATGCCTGAAACGGCAACCTCGGCGCTCGCGGGAACGACCGGCTTTTGGACGACCTGCCCCTTGGGCTGAGTCGACTGGCTCTTGCTTGAGGGAGTCGCCTTGGTTTGACCTTGGTTCAATACTGGCGGAGGATTGATGGGCGAAGCAGGAATAATCTGTCCGCTTGGTTGAGGAATGATCGATTCCTGAGCCAACGCCGAACCTTGCACAACCATCATGAAAATTGAGGCTATCGCAAGGAAAGACTGTTTGAGCAAAGCTGGTCGGGTCATGGAAAAGCCTGCGGGTTACACTATTTCGCACGAAAATCACCAAAAGCCATCGTGTTCTGATTATTCGCAGTAGGCGCACAAAATTGAAGTCACCAACCCTGGAAATTGAATCAAAGTTATCGATTACCGCTCCAAAATTAAGAATTTGTGCTGAAAGTTCCGAATGTTCCGCGTACCAAGCGTCTCCAAACGGACCATTCGCCATCGTTTCGGATGCAGGCTGAACCCTGGCGGGCTCCGCTTCGACTGTTGGTTCGGTGCTCCTTGCGTAAACTGCAATGCCAGCGAAGATTGATTTCCAGTCACAATTCCTACGCTCGACAAAAATTTGCCGACAGACAATGACGACCAATCGCGATGAACTTGAAAAATTGGCCCCCCAGCCTGTTGTAGCGACACCTGCGTCGTCACACCCGCGATTGATGCAAGATTGGTTCGCACAGCTTGTCCCAAACTATCCTTCAAATGCTCAATCGACGAGTGACGATGGGACGGAAGGTATCCTCGGTCTGGTCTCACGACCATTGCAGTCGATCAGCCGGCCAGCAATGGCTTGCGAGTTTGAAATCTTGCTTAACGAGCGACAGTACTCAACGGGTGTTGAAGTCGCTGTTGACGTTCTGGCCATTGCCGATCAAGTCGAAGACTTACTGAGCGTTTATCGAACCCAAAGTCAATTCAGCAAGCTCAATCGTTTCGCGTGTGAACGTCCTGTGCACGTCGACCCTATCACACTCGAAGTGATTCAGCTTGCCATCGATGCGCATCGTTGGACGAACGGTTGCTTCGATATCACCGCTGGAAGTTTATCCGAAGCTTGGGGGTTCTCGCGACGCCAGGGAACAATGCCTTCTGAGCAACAGATTGAATTGGCGTTACAGTCTGTTGGCACCAAGCACATCGCTGTTGATACCCAAGACAGCACGGTTCGTCTCACTCAGCCCGGTATCAGGCTCAACCCAGGCGGCATCGGTAAGGGATACGCGTTGGACCGAATCTCTCGCAAGTTGCTGGACGCTGAAATTTATGACTTCATGATTCACGGAGGCCTAAGCTCCATTGTTGCCCGCGGCTCGCGCATGGGATTCAACACCGAGTGGACGGTTGCCATCAAACATCCTTGGCGTACTGAAGAACTGATCGAGACCATTGCGTTGCGAGATCAAGCCTTGGGCACCAGCGGCTCAGGCAAGCAGTTCTTTCACTTCGGCGGAAAACGATATAGCCACATCATTGATCCCAGAACGGGTTGGCCCGCCGATCAAATGATGAGCGTGACTGTGGTCTGTCCAAGCGGTGCAATTGCCGACGCAATCGCGACAGGATTGTTCGTTATGGGAATTGAAGCAGCGATCGAATTCTGCGAGCGCAATCCTTACGTCGCCGCTGCGTTCATCTATACGCACCCTAAATCAGGATCGATGCAGATTGAACATCGCAACTGGGCAATGGTGCAATAGTTACTCTTTGACAATCTGTCTTAGCAGTTCAACCCACGGCAGGTAGATCAGCAAGAGATACGAGACCAGCACGACCACGCAGACGATGATTGCAACCAACATCGGCAGCCAACGCGACTCGCGTAGTGATTCCACGTCAGCTCGAAAGCTCAACTGCTTCCCAATCTGATCCAACAGCTCCATCGCCTTCTCGCGATTGATCACTCCACCGTAGACAGCTCCAAGCAACATCGAAGTTTCCGTTGGCAATGGTACAAGTGGACCTTGCTCCTGCAAACGCTTAAAGGCTGATTCGCAATCGCTTTTCGGCACTCCCATCGCCTGCATGCATCGCGGCAGAATCTCGCTGAGCGGTCGAGATGACATTAACTGTACATGCGCCAAACGCGTAGCCAGTGCTTGCAGTCGCATGCGTTTCACCTTCTGCTTGGGAACTCCTTGCGAGTCGCGAACGTATCGCCGGCTCAGCCAAAGCAGTAACGGTGAAACGGTCATCAGGATCATCAAGCCGATCGTCCATGCAAAATGACTGCGAGTCCAAACCAACCACTCCAGCCAGACTGGCAAGTGTCGATCGAACAGTTCGTAGGTGTCCCGAATCTCCGGTATCAATTGCCACGACGTGAGTCCGATGGAGATGAGCAAGATCGAAATGAGCAAGACGGGATAGACCATGACGCTTCGCAGTCTCTTGGCAGACTGAGCGTTGGCAATGTGCATCGCCGTCCATTCTTCCAGCGTTCGATCCAATCGATTGGAAGACTGGCCCGCTTCAATACACGCTGCCAAAATTCTCGAATCGCGAGTATCTTCAGCAGCCAGAGCGTCCACCAATCGCTTGCCTTGCACCAACTGCTGCTCGACGGTTGCCGCGGATTGCGCCAGTGCACCGCTTTCCGACTTCGCAATCTCCTGAAGATGTGATTCCAGTGGTAACTTGGAATGCGTCAACCTGGCGATCTGTTGGCAGAGCGCGATTTGTTGTTCAAGCGAAAGTTTCACAGAGTTCATCGGGGCGTGCGTCCAAGAATTATTGATCTAAAACAGTGTAGAGCAGAACCGAGCCGAAATAAACGGGTAGCATTTCCTCTGCTTAGGAATTAGATTCGTGAGTAAGTTTCCAACTCCACATGCTTAAGAAAGCGTCGATTAGATCGTGTACAACAAGTTTCGCTCGGCTCCCCTAGCCCTAGTTCTACTGACAGCAGCCACTTTACTCCCCGCAGTTTTTCGAACAAAACAGCGAACGAAACTGCTCCAAGGCGACTCGCTGGCGGTAGCTGAGGCAATGCAGTTCACCGCGCCAGACATTGGCAGTCGAGTCTATTGTACGACCAGTCACTCGATGGCAGACGATGGGAAATTGCCAGTCGGCTTCGAATACGCTGATGCCGATAGCGATGGCTCGATCACGCGAACCGAACTGCGAAAGTATCTCAAGCCAAGACTCAAAGGTATTCAACTACCGTACACTAAGATCTTCAGCGAATTGGACGAGGACGACGATCAGCAGTTGACCAAAGAAGAGTTTGAACCGCGGAACGAAGTGATCCAAAAGTTCATCGAGGAAGCGTACCCCGAGGTCGAGATCGCCGACGATCCAGGTCCAGGCTATCCCTTGTTCAAGAGCCTTGACCAACCCATTGACGACTCCTTGGTTTACAGCGCCGTGTATCATCGCACGATAGAAGTAATGTCCAAAGGCGAGTCGACTCCCGAGATTGACATCGACCAGTTACCTCGACGGTTCGTCCAAAGCTATCCTAGCAGCAAGACGGAGTCCGCGTTAACTCTCGAGAACGCGTGTAAGGCAACTGTCGTGTTGGGCGGTGGCAATGGCGAAGAAGATTTTTTCACTGGCGGTGGTGTCATCGTTAGCCCCGATGGATTGCTGCTTACGAACTGGCACGTTGCTCAAGCGATCAGCGATGGACTGGTCGCCATCCTAGCAGATGGTCGAGTCTTCAAAGTCAAGAAGCTACTTTCTGCTAATCCTGACCGCGATGTAGCCTTAGTACAACTTGAGGGCAAGGACTTTCCGTATGTTCCGCTAGCCAAGTCCACGCCAGCGATGGCCTCGGATATTGTGATGGTTCACCATTCGGAAAATCGGTTCTACACGTATGATCGTGGCTATGTAAAACGCTACCCCAAGATCCAAGGCGACGCTTGGATGGAAGTCTCGTCACCTTTCGCGCCGGGCGGAAGTGGCTGCGGTATTTTCAATGACAAATTCGAGCTAGTGGGTCTGATTTGCTTCATCTCAGTTGGCGACGGGCCGTCCATGTCCAGCGAGCCTCTGGAGGATATCGATGAAGAAGAGAGCCTTCTGGGAGAAGAACCTGCGTACTTGGACATGTCCAACATCGTAGTTCGCTTTGCGGTGCCCCTACAAGCCATTCAAGAGATCTGGAGCAACCAGTGATTCTAGTTGACGGCAATATCGACGCCCTCCCCTGCCCTACTCCGCTTTTTGGATAGGTCACTTTGATCCCATAGGCCAAATCGCCAATGTAGGTAAAATCTTGGCCTCGCAGATCGCGATGAATAGCGGCATGTGAACACCGGACATAAAGTCGGGCTATCGCAATGATCTGTATCGATCAAATAGCCTTATTCGAATCAGCCTTCCTCAAATCAGACTAGCCACAAAAAGGCTAACACAAAAGCGTCTACGCGGAGTTACTCAACTTGTTAGTACTAATCTGCATTCTCTTCGTCATTGGATATTTTTGTATTGCTCTCGAGCACCCATTGCATATCAACAAGGCGGCTAGTGCATTGGCAACTGGCGTGTTGTGCTGGACGATGTATGCTCTTGCAAGTGGAACATTGGTTTCGGGCATACCCGACTGGTTTGTTCAAGCTCACTCGGATGTGGCCACAAGTAACTTAGCGATCGAGTATCTCTACAAAGGCCAGCTCAAGGAAGCGATTGCGGAGATTGCTGAAATTCTGTTCTTTCTACTTGGTGCAATGACGATCGTCGAACTTGTGGATGCCTTCGAAGGCTTCTCATTGGTGACTCGACGAATCGACGCCAAGAGCAAAGTCAAGCTCATGTGGGTGATCGCCTTTGTAACCTTCTTCATGTCGTCCGTTTTAGACAACTTAACGACGACCATTGTGATGATCAGCCTGCTAAGGAAACTTGTGAAGGATCGAGAAACGCGATTGTTGTTTGCTGGCTTAGTTGTCATCGCTGCCAACGCAGGAGGCGCATGGACGGTGATCGGTGACGTGACGACAACGATGTTATGGATCAAAGCCAAGATCTCGACAGTCGAAGTGATGCTTCGCCTAATCCTTCCGAGTCTTGTGTGTTTGCTCGTACCTCTCATTCTGCTAACTCTTGTGCTTCGCGGAGATGTCGAACGCCCCGAGCCAGATGAGGAGCGCCAAGAGAAGTCCATCACACCAGCGCAGCAGAAGCTGATGCTTTTTATGGGGCTGGGCGGATTGATTTCCGTTCCGATCTTCAAGACGGTTACGCACCTTCCTCCGTTTATGGGAATGATGCTGGCGCTGAGCGTGATTTGGGTGGTAAGCGAGCTGATTCGCAAGAAGATCGACCATGAATACACTCGCAGTACCACGCACGTTATCGAAATTCTCAAGCGAGTCGACAGTAGCTCGCTTCTGTTCTTCCTTGGAATTCTGCTAGCCGTTAGCTGCTTGCATCACACAGGAATACTTCATGCTGCTTCGGAAGCACTTAACAAAGTTGGCAATCAAACTGCGATTGCCGTTTTGATTGGCTTGATCTCGGCAGTTGTGGATAACGTTCCTTTGGTCGCGGCTGGCATTGAGATGTACAAGTTCCCCACCGACCACTCCTTCTGGCATCTCTTGGCCTACTGTGCTGGAACCGGTGGAAGCTGCCTGATCATCGGCTCGGCCGCCGGTGTGGCAGCGATGGGGTTAGAGCGAATCGACTTCGTGTGGTATCTCCGAAAGATCGCACCGCTGGCTTTGGCCGGGTACCTAGCCGGAGTCGGCGTCTACGTTGGCATCGAGCAGATTTTCCCATCCAAACACTCCAGTATTGCCCCGACGACTGCCACCGAAACTTCACCTGCTGAATCAACCTCGCCCAACTCCCCCTGAGAAGTGGAGGGCAAAAGAATGAGGGCAAAAGAATGAGGGCAGGAGAATAAAGGCTTCTCATCCTTCGTGCCTTCGTGAGACCTGGTTCTTCAGGCACCAAATTTTTAGCTCGAAGCTTCGAAAGTCAAAACTCTCCTTTTGGCTGAGCTAGGTACAAGATCCCCCCGAGCTTGAGTGCTTCGTTACCGCATCATCAACCGGGAAGAGTTAAGCAAGCTATTGGGGTCTTCTGCCTGCAAGTCGCATGCGAACAGTCGATAAATCTTCTTGAAAAAAATGGTTTGGGCTAGACTCAAACCCAAGCCCTGCTATTATTTTCGACGCGGGATGGAGCAGCCCGGTAGCTCGCGAGGCTCATAACCTCGAGGTCGTCAGTTCGAATCTGGCTCCCGCAACTTCTCTGTTTGGTTAGGAAACTGACCGCAGTAGGTTATTCGAAGAAGCCGA
>CAYWNG010000130.1:0-12361 GCA_964458685.1 uncultured Pirellulaceae bacterium | reverse complement strand
AGTTTTCCGCACCTGAGTTTTCCTCCCCCGTGTTTTCCAAGGCGTCGACAACAAAAGGAATGTCTAGAAATAGCCAATCGAGATCTACATTCGGATTCGATGAGATTTCAAAGGCCATTTCATACAAAGGAACTGCCTCAAGTACACTTCCCGCGCAGATGTGATACTCAATGGCGGCATGGATGGCCTTGCGTGGAGGCGGGGAACCTGCAGGCTGCGAATCGAGAATCGCTCGACTTAGCTCGATTGCCTCTGAATACTTGCCAAGAGATCCAAACACCGAGGCAAGATTCTCGCGGCACCGATTCGAAAAGGGATGTGCTTTGCCGAAGGTCTTAATCAGCTTTGGCAAGAGCGAAGCATAGATCTTTTCAGCTTGAAGTAGCCTTCCTTGTTGCGCGAGAGCACCGGCATATCCGAGCTGGCTAAAGAGGTAGTCCGGATGATCGACTCCGCCAGCCGATTGAATGGACAGCAGATCCTCGTAGAGACTCAGTGTCTCTCGTCTTAACGAACGATTCTTGACGGAAAGAAGACCAAGCGTGCTGGCTAGGTTCTGTTGGCACGTCAACGTCAGAGGAAACTGGCGTCCGAAACAATCTCGACACCTGACCATAGCCTCGCGAATCAACGTGACTCCTCGTTCAGGATCACCTCCTTGCACAAGTAAGACGCCCAATTGATTTTGACTTTTGAGCGTTAGCGGATGCTGTACGCCAAACTTCGATTTGCGGAATGCAAGCAGCTCGTTGGACATCTTCATCGCTTGCTGGAAGTCCCCCATGCCGACTAAAGACTCAATCAACGAGTCCTGCAGTTGTCCATGCATTGGATGCGATTGGTCAATGGGTGTTTCTAGAACTGCTAAGTCCTTCTCCAGAATTTTCTTGGCCTCAACAACTCTGCCGAATCGAAGGAGCGATTCCGCAAATGCGATGTCCAATTGCAATGCAATTGAGGAGTAAGCTCCATATCGATCCGAGGCCAACCGTCGAGCCGCCTGATGCCGATCAAGACTGGCTTGCCGCCCCAGCACCGACTCGAGCGTTGCGAGTTTCGATTCTGCAAGCAGCAGTAGCGGATGACTTCTCAAGTCGCTGTCTCGAACCTTTTCAATCAAACTGGACAAACTCTGCTCGGCATCTAGATAACTTCCCGTGGACATCAGGGCATCGGCATACACGAATTGTGTTTTAAGCGTATCGAGGTGCGTTGGCGAAAGCACCAACTGTTGCTTCTGAAGTGTTTCTTGATAGAGTTGGAGGGCGAGTTGGTGTTTGCCTTCAAAAAGATAACATCCGGCAATTCGAGCTTGAACACGCAGCACATCAGGGCTCGCCCCGAGATGCAACTCACTCAATGCAGTTTGGGACTTTTGTAGACAGTCGATCGCTTTAGTCGTGTTTCCTTGAGACATCAGTAGATCAGCGATCGCCAAAGCGATACTTTGCGAAACAGCGTGTGTCGTTCCGAGATCCTCCTCCGCGATCTTCATCAGTTGTTCATTCTTGGCAAGTGCAGCCGCCGGACTGCGTTTTGCTTCTTCGACTAGCGTCAAGTTCGAAGCCGTAAGCAGTCGATCTGGATGCCTGTCACCAAGAATGCGATCTTGTCGCTGGAGGATCAGTTCAAGCAATCGCTTTGCCTCATCACTCTCTCCTAATTCGGAAGCAACACTGGCAGCTCCAGCCATCGCCTTCAACGCCAACGGATGCGATTCGCCAAAGTTCTCCGTTATCCTCTCGATTATCGATTCAAACGAGTTCTTGGCCTTCAGATACTCACCCTTTTGAAACAGCAGTTCGGCCAGCTCACGCTCAGTTTCCAAAGTTTGAACATGATTCACTCCCAGCTTGCGCCGACGAGCGTCCGCGACACTCTCCAAGATACGACGTGAATCGTCTAGCTTTCCAAGTTTCGCGAGCGCGACACCATAGCTATGTTGACAATTGAGTGTCAGTAGAGACTCTTCGCCCTGCGATTTTTGGCTGGACAGCATGGCCTCGCGATAGCTCTCACTGGCCTTAGCGAAACGAGACAGCTTTAGCTCAGACTCGGCTACGAGCAGTTTTGATTCGATCGTTTGTGCATCACTCGGACCAAGATGGCTTGAACGAAGTTGCCATGAAGCTTCAGCATGGCCCAGCGCTTTTCGAAACTCTCCTAGCCCCAAGTAAGATTTCGCAAGTGTGAAGCGTATCGACGCTTCGACTAAGGGAGCCATGTGAAGTGACGCAACTCGATCCGAGGCTCTATCGACAATCTCTCGCAGCCGAACGTCACGATTGGGCTCCAAGCTCGGATCGGCGAATACGATTAGATCATCATTGACAAAGCCCGCAACAGCTTTGGTGATCTCCGCTTCTCGTGTCGACCTTTCCGCTTCGCGCTGAGCGAGAGCCTGAGCTTCCTGGGCTTGTTGCATCTGAGCGTTGGCAATATCGCGTTGTAGCTCGGCTTGGCTTCTTGCGACACTCGCTTGCCAAGCCTGCCACGATGTTCCAACAAGGCCAAGGCAAAGTGCGGCGGTCACCAATGCCGATGCGAGCAGCACTACTCGATTCTTCTGGATGTACTTGCGGATACGATACGAAGTCGAAGGTGGGCAAGCCAATACTTCTCGGCCCTGAAGATATCGCTGAAGGTCATCCGCCAGTTCGGAAGCACTCTGATATCGTCGAGTTCGTTGTTTATCCAGAGCCTTGAGAACGATCCAGTCGAGTTCGCCCTTCACGATGCCGCTGAGTTTGCCCGGCTCGGTATTACGTTGTTGTGCTACTAGCTGAATGCGTTCAATAGTACTCAGTCGCTGGCTTGGTGATGGAGCGTCCTCTTCACGAATGAGCCGAGCGAGTTCGTCCCAGCTTAGTTCCTTCAGGTCCTGATGCTGAATGGGTGTCGTTCCAGTAATCAATTCGTAAAGTAGTACGCCCAGAGAATAGATGTCGCTTCGAGTATCAACATCCAGTTGATTGACTCGAGATTGTTCGGGGCTCATGTATTCCATAGTCCCCACGATCTGTCCGAATTGAGTAAACAGAGTTCGGCAGGTTAGCTGCTGATTGACGGCCTTTGCTACGCCAAAATCGATGACCTTTGGCACGGCAACGCCATCGTACTCGGCGACCAATACGTTAGACGGTTTCAAGTCGCGATGGATGATTCCTTTTTGGTGAGCATGTTGAATTGCTAAACATACAGGGATGAAAAGCTCTAGGCGCTGTCGAGTACTCAGCCTTAGTTCGTCGCAATACTGAGTTATCGAAATACCCTTGACCAACTCCATAACGAAGTAAGTCCGTCCGAAGGCCGACACGCCCACATCGATGGCGCGAGCGATGTTCGTGTGCTCCATCATTGCCAGCGCTTGCCGTTCTGCTTCGAAGCGAGCCATGACTTGGGTACTGTCCATACCAGGCTTAATCACCTTGATCGCAACTCGTCGTTGGAGCGGCGAAATCTGTTCGGCCATGTAGACCGTTCCCATTCCACCTTCGCCGATTTGCTGAAGCAGGCGATATGGACCAAGCAAGTCGCCTACAGATTCGACTCTCGGCGCGTCCAGGCAAGGCTCAGTGGTTGTGGTGGGCTCAAGGAACTCCGTAGTGGACCGCGAGCAGGCTAAGAGGCTGTCCAGTCGATGTCGCTCAATAGTGTCTCGCGCGGCAACTCGATCGAGATACTCGTTTCTCGCAACAAGATCATCGATCTCTAGAGCGTTCGCGAAGACCTCGGCTTCGTCGAACTTGCTCGACTCGGCTTGCGTAATCGCGGTTGAGACTGGTAATTTGACGTAGTGGTCAGGTTTCGGCATGTTGCGCCCGTGCAAGTTGGACGTTGTCTACAATACTGTCGTCGAGACAAAGTGGGGTCGATTTATAGAGTCGTGAGACAAAAAAATCGAGTCGCTTGAACGTCTTGTCTTTCGATAGTTGATCGGTGGGTTGCAAAAGGAAGCATGGAAAACATTACTCTAATTCTTAACGAAGCTGCCGCTGGAGATTCTTCCGCAGGCGAAAAGCTGCTTCCGTTGATCTACGAAGATCTGCGTAAGCTTGCCGCCGCTCGTTTGGCATTTGAGAAACCCGGTCAAACATTGCAGCCCACAGCTTTGGTGCATGAAGCCTATCTTCGAATCGTGAAAGTTGGTGGTCAAAGTTGGAATGGCCGCGCGCATTTCTTTGGAGCTGCGTCCGAGGCGATGCGACGGATTCTCATCGAGATCGCTCGGCGCAAGCTGACAAGTAAACGCGGAGGTGCGCTTGTTCGACAAGATGCTGAACTGGAACAGCTCGCTCTTCCCATGGAGGAGGTCGAGCTAATTGCCCTTGATCATGCTCTGGATCAGCTCCACACGTCTCACCCTCAAATTGCCAAGCTTGTACAGATGAGATTCTTTTCTGGGTTGTCGATGGAGCAAGCTGCAGACGTGCTAAACATCTCCGTTCGAACCGCTCATCGGCACTGGCTTTACGCTAAAGCATTTCTGCGACACGAGATGGATCGAGCCGATGAGAATGACACGAAAAATTCTCTCTGACCAAGGAGCAAACTCCGTGCGAGATGCGCTTTGGAGTTCGCTTATTAGAGTCTTCTTCGTTAACTGCGTCGGCTCTATCCATTCGTTATCGAAAGCAGCTTGAGCGATCAACTGTTCGCAGCCAGCAGCTCGTCATTCCACTTATTCTGAATGGCAAACAAGTCGCTGAGTAAGCTCTCAATCGGTTGTACGCCGCCAAAGACCTCAAGATCACCGGCAAAGGCAATCAGGTTGGGATCACCGAAATCGAACGAGTCAGCGCCAGGTATCTGACTGAAGTACTCCGTGTAACGCTCAGTTGGTACTGGATTTTCAGTTCCGTTGATGCCAATTGGTGTGAAGTAAAAGCCTACCGGAGTGTCCTTAAGCCAGGAGAAGTAGAGGAACGATCCATCTGGATACTGACCGTAGATCCGATTCTCTTCTTCAACATTGCTGAGGAACAGTCTGAGTTCATCGGGAGTTTGTCTCCAGTTACCCCAAATGCTGATTCCTTCTTGAGTCAGATAACGCCAAGTACCACTAAGTACCTCATCGCCGCCCACGAAAACTGCAACTTGAATCGATGCTGATTCGTCGAGCTCCAACTGCTTACGCAGTTCAGCTTCGATGGAGTCTTTGATTGGCTGAGCATCTTCGCCAGTTAGGAAGAAGCCGTTGCCGTTGTCGTTGGTTGGGTCATAAGTTCGACTTAGGATAAAGTTGAACGCGCTACCACGGCTCAAAAGAGCGTCGATTGTCGCAGAGTCCCACAACAATGAAGTGTCAAGCGCCATATCGCTTGTGAAGCTTACGTTTACCGCACCGGAACCTTGCAAAGACGATCCAACATCTGCTTGGCTCGCCAGTACTACTTCTCCCGAAATGGTGTCGATAATGTCATGTGTTCCGTACTCGAGCAACGCTAAGTTCAGCGAATCAAGATCGAAGGAAGAAATGTCAATGATTCCTTGGTCACTCAACCGACCAAGAAGGGTTTGTATAGTTTCTCCGGAGTCTTGCGACCGAGCGAAAAGCCCGCGAATCAACTGCTCGAGATCCTGCTGAGAAGGCTGCACGGGCTGTTGTTCTGTCGGCTGTTCTGTGGCTCGTTCTGTCGGCTGTTCCAGCTCGGTGGTAGTCGACGGTGCGCCGGTCGGAATCTCCACGTCTACAACGCGGTTATTCAGATAGTTGATGACGATCAGTGCGTCAGCAGGTGAGACACGCTTGTCGCCATTGGTGTCTGTCATCATGGAAGAATTGACCGCAGCGACAGTACTGGCAGCGGCCGACTTGGAATTCAGCTCGTTGATTACATTCAGAGCATCCGAGGGGGTTGTACGGCCATCGACGTTCACATCTGTGGGCTGATCGTAGTTGTGTCTTACCAGTTCAATAACATTTGCTGGGACATCGAGATCCGCCAAAATCGCTCCGATATCGACCGAAAAGCACTGTCGCTCTTCGAGTCCTTCGAGCCATAACTGCTTTCGAATTCCTTGGTTCATAATTGCTTCCGCGTGTATTGATGAGATAAGCTACGGCCCAAGAGGGAACTCCCGACTCGTCTGGCATAGCCTTCTGCTAAGTAGTGCGTGGGAATTTTTCGAACTCTGCCACGCGAAGACAGAAAAATCGCTATTTTTTAGACGATTGCCAAGCCCCCAGCAGAAGGGGCCATGTCATGCAATTGTAGCAATCGTAGGGCGTGCAGAGGTCTAATTCCAGCTTGCTTCGCGCAAAAGATTTCTTTGTCGAAGTTTCGTAACATGAACACCATAGTCCGACCTCGTAACACGCCATTGCGCTATATGTGACTCTGCGACAAAGGCAATGGATGCGCAGATGGTGTGTTCCGCGTGCGGTGAATCGGCCATGCAAAGCGATATTCGAAGTTGACTCAAGCTTGATACAAACTCAAGCGATTTACGCACGCTACACACAGCCTACGAAGAGAAGAATCAACCTTTCTCCATCTCGACCTTGAGCCAGGCTTTGGCGTAGTTCATCATGCGAGTACCGGTGGCTTGCGAGACATTGAGCGAGGCAGATGCTTCGTCGTTGCTCATTCCAGCGAAGTAACGAAGCTCAACCAGCTTGGCATGATCGGGTTTGACAAGCGCGAGGCGTGATAACGCTTCGTCAAGATGCAACAACTCAGTGTCAGGCAGCGGAGCTGAGAAGTCGTTGTACTCAACGCGACAATTGTCGCCACCGCGTTTCGATGCAAGTTTAGCGCGGGCTCGATCAACCAAGATCTGTCGCATAGCGGTTGAAGCTGTGCGAACGAAATGAGTTTTATCGTTCCAATCAACCGAAACATCGGCCAGCTTCAGCCAGGCCTCATGCACTAGCGCCGTTGCTTCGAGTGTTTGACCAGGCTGTTCACTGGCCAACTTCGCTGCCGCCAGCCTTCGCAACTCTTGGTATACAACCGGAAGCAGTTCGTCAGGTGTCAATCGTCGGACTCCGGCATGGGAGAGGAGGGCTCTTTCGGCGTAGCTCTCAATTCTACTTCAGCCACCAGCGTTTTGAAATCGTCGCGATCGCGAAGTTGCTTTAAATCGGAATCTGCTCGCATCCTTTTAGCATTGTCGTAGCCAGCCTTCACCGCTTGGTTTAACAACTCCACGGCTCGATCGGCATACTCCGCTTGCTTTTCAGGCATGCGATCAGCGGCGAGCGAATAGGTACAAGCGAATTCGTACCACAACTCGGCATCCTGATCTGGAAGCTTTGCGAACTCGGCAATTCGCTCGATGGCCTCACCAACCATCCCCTGTCGAAGCAGTCTCTTCCATCGTTTCGTGAGTAGCTTGGTCTTATCTTCTGGCGAATTCAACGCGACATAATTGTCCCAGTCTCTTTCACCCTCCGCGTAACGTTGAAGCTTGTCCAGTGCTTTGGAACGACCTTCGTAGCTCTCTTCCAAGTATCGCGCTGTTTTGCTTGAGGCGGCTGTAGATGAATGAACGGGCTCAAGCAACTCGATCGCGTTTTGAAACCACGGCAAGCTTTCTGTAGCTTGGTCTGCTTCATAGAGCTTCATCCCAGTGTTCGCGTAGATCCCGGCGAGATCGACTTTGTAATCCGGAATAGCGGGATACTCTGTAACCAATCTCTCGCGGATCTTCGCTGCTTGGCGATACTGCTCGAGCGCATCGTCCAGCTTATCCCTATCGGCCAGTAGATTGGCAAGATTGTTATGGCTTGAGGCCACGCTTTCACTATAGGATGCAACTGTCGGGAACTCGGCTGCGAGCGCCATGAGATTGCTCTGCGCTTTTCGATAAGACTCTTCTGCTTCATCTAACCGGTCCAGCTTGCGCAACAGTTGCCCCAATCCGATCTGGCTCGAGGCGAGATTCTTACGATACTCGGGAACTGCGGCAAAGTCTGTCACCAACTTTTCCCGAACGGATATCGCCCTTTGATACAATTCCAAAGCCAGATCAAGCTTGTTAAGCTCTCGCAGAAGATTGGCAAGGCTGTTGCAGGTCGTCGCGAGGTCTTGACGGAACTCCGGTTCGTAAGGAAACGTCTTCGTCAAATTCTCGCTGATCGCTAACGATCGGCGATAAACTGATACGGCTTCGCTGTCCTTTCCTATCCTGCGAAGCATGATTCCCAAGTTGTTGTAGGTGCTCGCAAGGCTGCTGGCATACTCGGGTACGCTAGGGTAGTCAGCGAATAGCTTTTCCTTGATTGCAACGGAGCTTCGGAACCGGTTCACGGACTCGTCCAACTCGCCGAGTTTATCCAAGAGGTTTCCGTAGTTGTTGTAACTGTTAGCTAGATAGACGAAATATTCTGTTTGCGCAGGGAAGTCCGCGACCAACTTTTCCCTGATGGCAATCGCTTTGTCGTATTGCTCTTGGGCTTCTTGGTGCTTTCCCGTACTAACAAGCAGGACGCCCAAGTTGCTATGACTGATCGCTAATCGACTACGGTATTCGGGCCTATCGGGAAACTCATCGGCGAGTTTTTCTTCGATCTCCATACTCTGTCGATAATTGTCCAAAGCCTCAGCCTTATTTCCCAAAGCATCGCTTACGACGGCTATGTTGTGGTAGTTGCCAGCCAGCGCGAGGCGATACTCAGCGTCGTTGGGAAAATCCCCCGTCAACTTCTTGTTGATTGCGAGGCCATCCAGCAGCTTGGCCTTAGCCTCGGCAGCCCTACCCATGTGATCGAGCGTTAAGCCGAAATTGTTGCAGCACGTTGCGAGGTCTTGAGCGTAGTCTGTCACCTTAGGAAATTCGGTTACCAGTTCGCGATAGATCGTCTCGGCTTGTTCGAACTCCAGTAAGGCGTCTTCACGACGGCCAAGTTGATCCCACAGGTTGGCGACTCGCAAATGCCCCTCAGCGCTGATAGCTCTGGAAAGCTGATCGCTGCCCTCTTGAGTCGAAAAAAGTTGCCAGCGTTTAGCGATCGCTTCCAAGTAGGCTCGTTCATTCTGGCTCAGCGACTTCTTTTCACCGATCAGCTTTTCAACATCCTCGCCGGTTGTGGCGCGGAGAGCATCCAGGGCTCGATTGCGAGACTCTACGGCTCGCAGCTTTTCCGTTTCGGCTATAGCTCTCTGCTGTGATTCTTGTTCTTTAGCCGCAATGGCCTTAGCTTCGTTAGCTTGCGCAAGGCTGCGTTGGTTGGCTTCTTCCGCTTGAGCCTTCACGGCTTCCACACGACGATGTTCCGCTCGTATCAGACCCCACGTTGTTCCAACGATTCCAGCGAGTAAGGACAACAGAACCAGACCGGCCGCGAGCACTTGTCCCTTGTTGCGTTTGAACAGCTTTTGCAGCGAGTACAGAGCGCTGGGCGGACGAGCCTCGACGATCTCGTTGGTCAGGTAACGCTCGATGTCCCGAGCTAGACCATTAGCGGTTGAGTACCGTCGCGAGCGATCTTTCTCAAGAGCTTTATGCAGGACCCAATCCAGTTCGCCTCGAAACTGTGTGGCCAACTTCTTCGGCTCGGTCCTGCGATTGGCGGCCACGTTGGGCAGCGTGTTGATCGAGCTCAGCTTGGCGCTAAGCAGTGGAGCGTCGACATCGCGGACGATGCGGAGTATCTCGTAGATCGCCGCCTTTTCCATACTCTTGCGATCTACGGGAGTGTGGCCACTGAGGAGTTCGTACAACAAGACACCTAACGAATAGACATCCGTTCGCGTATCGATATCCAAATTGTTGAAGCCAGCTTGTTCAGGCGACATGTACTCGGGCGTGCCCACCAAAGCACCAAAGCCAGTAATCAAATCCATGTCCGTTAACGAATGCTCAGTTGCCTTCGCTACACCAAAGTCGATTACCTTGGGAACAGCGCGGTCGTCGTACATCGCCACCAAGACGTTCGAAGGCTTGATGTCGCGATGAATGATCCCTTTTTGATGCGAGTGCTGTATGGCTTCGCAGACGGGCAAGAAGAGTTCAAGGCGTTGCCGTGGTGTTAACTTGTTGTCATCACAAAACTTGGTGATAGGAACTCCCTTGACCAGTTCCATGACGAAGTAGGGGCTACCGAACTCGGTGGCACCAGCGTCCAGCACTTTAGCAATGTTGGGATGGTCCATCATCGCAAGGGCTTGACGCTCGGCGTCAAAACGAGCCAACACCGCTCGGCTATCCATTCCTGCCTTGATAACCTTGACTGCCACCAAGCGTTTAACCGGCTCGGTTTGCTGAGCCATGTAGACGCTGCCCATACCGCCATCGCCGATTAACTCAATCAGCTTGTACTTGCCTCCTAGGATCGAACCGAACGTTGGAGTCGGTCGGGCCTCGAGCGTAGGCGAGTTAGACTGGTCATTCGTTGCGTCTATCGCTCCTACTGCATGCTCGGGCAGCGGCACCAGCGAGCCGTCCGAAGCCAAGTGAGCGGCCAGCAGTTTTTCCATCCGCTTCCGCAGCAACGGATCGCCAGCACATTCCCGATCCAGCAGCGCAGGCAGCTCGGACGGTGGAGTATTCAAAGCTAGTTCAAACAGTGTTTCTTCGGTCATGATTGGCTGCTTCCTATCCCATTAGCGAAATTTGTACCACTGACCAATCACAAATTGTGAAAGAATTTTTGAACCGTGGCGCTAGCTCGTCATCTTGAACGGCAGGCGCTAGATTTGATGTTGCACCTTTAGGCACGAAGTGCCGACACACCCTATGCCGGGGCTGACAAGCCCCGGTTTTGAGGCGGCTGAAGTATTAAGCCCCGAAGGTGGCGAAACATCAATGTAGTGTGTCGACCCTTCGGGCCTAAAACCTACGAATTCTCACGTTCCGGTGCCTTCGACACCGGCAGAGGTTGTGTCAGGCCTTCGGCCTTAAATCCAAACACTGCAACATCAAAACTAGCGCCTGCGGTTCAAGGAGACGGCGGTTCATAAAGATTTTATTATCCAACTTGAGCGACTTTGGGGATAAATCTCGCTAATGGGGCTGTAGGGTCAAATACAGCGAGAGAATAAAGGTCCAAATGTCATGTCAAAGTCGAACTCCAAAAACAACTGGTTCTCGCGGTTTTTCGCGTTTTTTGAAGACAAATCAGCTCGGAAACGGGCTCGAGCAACGCGAAGTCGCCCACGGTTGGAGCAACTCGAGTCGCGGCGAGTTTTTGCGGCTGTTCTCCTGGATTTTCCAGGCATCAATGGCGATGCGACCCAGGCCGGGGCGACAACGACCGATATGGAACTGCAAAGTTTCCAATGGGGTTTCGCTCGCACTCAGGCTGGCCAACGAGCCAGCCTCAGCGATCCGATCGAGTTCAATGACCTGACGTTCAAGCGAACAACCGATTCAGCAAGCAACGACCTATATGCTCAGACCGCCTTGCAAACTCCAAGTGCTAATCCCGCAAGGCTGCGGCTGGTGGACAATGGTGTCAATCTGCTCCGTATCGATCTGAGCGATGCACGGCTCACGAAGTTTGCGACAGCACAGGGGCAGACAGAGTCAGGGGCACTCAGCTTTAGCAACTTGGGCTTCACCGAGAATGTCTTGGCAACGCCGCAAAACGCGGGAACGCCACGTCTTGCCACTTGGAATCTGCTGAATGGTGCCGTCACCAGCAGTGCAATTGTCGGCGCAAGCAATATTGACAGCGGCCCGACTACCAATCCTCTCAACATTGAAACGGTCATGCAGATCGGCAATCAAAAAATGCTGATCAACGGGTTCAAGTGGAATGCCGATTTGGAGGTCGACATGTCGTTGGCCAATCCGCTAAGCGGCCTAGCCAAGGGAACCAATTTCCAAATCACTCGCGGCGTGGACTCAGCGACAGCCGGTCTATTGGGCAGCGCGGCGGGTGGTACGATCTTCCCTGAAATCAGGATCTCCGATCGCAGCCTGGTCGGAGGCAAGAACCAAGTCACCATGGAGTGGAGGCTCTACGATGTCTTCTTCGCGGGCTTTAACTTGGAAGCTACCGCCAGCACTGGATCTCCCAAGAACAGTCTGGAGCTTTCGTATGGCCGCGTCGAGCTGATCGTGAATCAGTTCAACAGCAGCGGAGTGCTCTCCAATACTGAAACGACGACATGGAACGAAGCGGGCAATGTTGTTACCTCGACGAACGATTTTGGAACGCCGAACCCACTATTGTTAGACAATCCCAGCAATCCAGCACTCAACCCGGTCATCTCGTCACTGAACTTCGGAGCCCCAGCCGGATCATCTGCGGCAATGGGGCGACTGGCCTATGAGCAGATTGACTGGTCTGTCGGCAATACGCAAAACGTGAGCGGTAGCGTCAACGCTCCGACGACGTTCGGTGCCATGACAGTTTCGCTGCCGGAGTCGGGAAACGTGGCTGCTCCAGCACTGTTGGGACAACTAGCCA
>CAYWNG010000129.1:0-12547 GCA_964458685.1 uncultured Pirellulaceae bacterium | reverse complement strand
ATCTGAGGAGCTCATGTTAGCCTGGCTTCCGTGAATCGCTCGAAAGGGAAGAGTCTACTCGATCGCTTGCATCGCTTCACGAACTCGCGGCAGCACTCGAGCTTGAACTTCGTTGAGCGTACCGTTGAGGAACGCTCCTGCAGCCGCCTTGTGACCGCCTCCACCAAACTCGCGTGCCAAGCTATTACAATCGAATGCACAGCGACTGCGGAAGCTGAGCTTAAAGCCTCCCGCAAGTTGTTCGACGAAGATGATACCGACTTTGGTGCCACCGATAGCCAACGTTAGATTGATTGCGTCTTCGGTGTCTGGCGGAAGAGCTCCAGTTTCAGGGAAGTCCTCTTTGAGCACATGCGTGTAGACAAGCTTGCCATCAAGTTCCGATGCAGTTCGCGCTAGAATGCGACCTCGCAATCGAATACGGCCAAGCGTGTCTCGTTCATAAAGGTCTGTGTAGATTTGACTGGGCACCGCGCCAGCTTCAACCAACTCGGCAATAACGCGGTAGGTGTCGGGCGTGGTCGAACTAAAGCGGAACCAGCCTGTGTCGGTAGCGATGGCCGCATAAAGCGCGGTCGCCATTTGTTTGGTCATGGTCACGCCCATGTGCTTGGCGATCTTAGCAACCAGATGCCCAGTCGCTTCGGCACTGGTGTCCTTGAAGAACTCAGTTCCTAAATCGTCCTCGCCGACGTGATGGTCGATACACAGTTTGACACCAGGGAATCCGCGAAGCACTTCGCCCATCGGTCCCAACTGAGCCCACGCGCTGGTATCAAGCACGATGAAGCAGTCGGCCTGAATCGATTCTGGCCGCACGTGTTCGTGGATGACTTCAATCTTTTGGGAAGGGTCGAGGAAAGTGAGAATGGGCGGCGTAGGATGTCCGTTGATAATACGAACTTGTTTGCCCAGTTGTTGGAGAACACCCGCCATCCCAAGCTCGCTGCCTAGAGCGTCGCAGTCGGGTCGAATGTGGCTGCACAAAATAAAGCTACGACAAGAGTTGATACGCTGCGCCAGCTTGTCTAAATCAAAAGTCATTCTAGTTTTTCTAACGGGATTCCAAGTGTGTCGCTTGAGCTATTGTTTTGCCCAAGCCTGAGATACCTGTCTACAATCGTCGGCGAGAACGCGGCTTTCGGCAACCGGTGTAGAGTGTCGATTGATCCAAAAAGCAATCAAATTTGGACAAGCTGGACGACTTTCGTAAGGTCTTGTTCGATTTGAGCGAGCAGTTGTTGTATGCCTTCGAAGCGAACTACGTCGCGAACCTTGGCAATCATGTCGCAATGCAAGGCTTGGCCGTACAGATCTTGCTTATGGCCGATGATATGCACTTCGACTTTGGTACGATTCTCGCCGAAGGTCGGATTCGGGCCGAGGTTGATCGCAGCTCGATAGGCTTGCCCGCCAACTTCCACGCGACCTGCATAGACTCCAAGGCCTGGAAGCATCGAACGAATCTGATCTAAATTCGCAGTCGGAAATCCCAGCCCAGTGCCTCGCCCCGCGCCGCGAGTCACGATGCCTGAGACACGAAAGGGACGAGTCAACAGGGTGGCTGCTTGAGCGACGTCGCCAGCGACCAACAATTGACGGATGCGAGAGCTGGAAATCATGCCCTGAGGATCGTCGATCGAATCGGCGACTTGAAATTGAATCTGGTCGCGAGAACAGATCTGCTGTAGCAACTGCACATCGCCTTGGCGATCTTTGCCGAATCGGAAGTTAGGACCTTCGACCATTCCGCGAATCTTGAGCTGACCGACAAGCACGCGTTGGTAGAACTCAATCGGCGATAGCTCCAACAATTGAGGCGAAGTGGGCAAAGCCAGCAGACCGTCCACACCAAGCTCGCCCAACAACTCGGCTCGTCTTGGAAGGGTGGTCAGCGGTTCAAGCACGGGTAAATCGGGCCGCAGCAATGTGCTTGGGTGCGGGTCAAACGTGATTACCAGAGACCGTCCGCCAATTTGCTTGGCCAGAGAAACCAATCGCTCGATCAGGCTGGCATGACCACGATGGACTCCATCGAAGTTCCCAACCGCCACAACGCCGCCTTGAAAACCTGAGGGGACTTCATGAAGGTCGGTCAACAGCGGAATCATCAGGTGTCAGAGATTGAGAGGGTGGGTGCATTGCCATTGGCAAACTGTCTATTGTGGCCAGCAAGCCTAGAACTTCCAAGCCGCCCAGTGGCTCTGAGTGCCCTTACAACGCACATTATCAACAAAATCGCTACTAGAAATCGGCTATACCGAAGGACGATACTTGATCGCGACCAGTTAGTGATCGACAATAGAGAATGCTCTTCGCCGGACTCTAGCCCAATAGAAAACTCAACATGCGCGTTCGCTGTCTCGCTTACGTCGTTCTGTGCTTGTGCTCAAGCTTCACTTTCGGCCAAGAACGATTTACGGTCGTGCTTCGCAATGGCATGCGTCTCGGCCCCGGAACTCTCGAATCGACCGATACGGTTAGCACCAACGCATTTACCAAAGCCGCGGCGGGTGAAACTGCATCGAAGGTGATCGATGTTCTGAACGACGGTTGGCGGCGCACTTACTACAATTCGCGCCTAGTAGCCCAACCAACGCAAGACACCGAGATTCCCTTTGCGCCGATCAAGTTTCCTGCGTCGACCGAACGGGATGTCGAACGAAGTGGAACCCCGCTTAGGTCCGTAAGAATTCTAGGCATGGAAGAGTTTAAACCAACTGGCCGCCGGACGTTAACGGTGCTCAAGGGCGATATGCGCAAGAGCATTAACGTGCTACAGCAAATAACGGAGCTTACGCCACAGTATGCGAGACTAGAGCTGCTGCAAGGAGCCAAAGACAAGTTGACATGGGACTCTCGTGAACCGCTGACGATGATTCCCAGTGATCAATTGCAAGCGATTCTTGAGCACCAGCTTGACCTGACGAAGCCATCTGAATGGCTTCGCATGTACGAGTTCTATCTATCAGCCAACCGATTCAACGAATCGATGCGAGTGTTGGAAGAGGGTATCAAACGATTTCCGGCTGAGCTTGGTCCGAGAAAGAATTTGATTGCTCAGTTGTCCCAGCAGTACGCTACGAAACAGTTTGAGGAGATCGCGATTCGCCGTGAGGCGGGGCAATGGAAACTGGCTTCGGAACTGTTGGGAGCATTCGATAAAACGCTGCTGGAAACGCAGATTCAAGCTAAGAATCAATTGGATGAACTTAGACAAGATTTACAGTTGATCGATCAAGTCACTGCATCGATTCGTCAAAGAGTCGCCAAGCTGCCAGCCGCGGACCAGCCGACGATCCAGCCAATCATTGACGAACTACTGAAGGAGATCAGTGTTGAATCGGCGGCCAGACTGGACGATTACGCTCGACTTTCCACCAATGAAAGTGCCGCCAATGAAAACATGGTGGCGCTCGCGATTGGTGGTTGGATTCTTGGACCCGGCTCAGGTATTCAAAACATTGCCGTGGCCAGATCGTTGATTAATGTTCGCAAGTTGGTGAAGGACTACTTGAACGAAACCTCGTCGGCTAAGCGAGAGATGATCCTCAATCAACTCAAGAGCGAAGAAGGCGGTCAGCCGCAATATGTAGCCAAGATTCTATCGACGATGAAGCCGCCGATGCAGTTGGGCAGCGTCGATGCTAAAGATCCGCCTGGACTGCATCGTCAGCAGGTCAAGTTACCCAATGGCGATACAGTTGACTACGTCATTCAATTGCCACCCGAATACGACCCGAATCGTAAGTATCCTTGCGTGCTGGCTCTACCAGCTACGCAGGCTCATTTTCAAGCCAACTTGATGATCGACATTTGGTGTGGCGCGCCAGCTCAACTGGAGCAACTGGGAGCGCAGCGCTTCGGCCAAGCGACTCGCTATGGCTACATTGTCATTTGCCCCAACTGGATGACTGACAACCAGCGATCCTATCAATACACGGAAAGCGAGAAAGCGCGAGTCTTGTCGTGCTATCGAGACGCATTGCGGCGAACATCCATCAATACGGACAAGGTCTTCATCACGGGACACTTCGAAGGTGCTGCCGCGGCTTGGGATATAGTCCAGTCACATCCCGACATGTGGGCTGGTGCGGTTTTGTTCTCTCCCGTCGCAGATCGGTACATCGTCCAATACCACAAAAATCTTAGTGCAGATCGTGACGCGCCAGACCAAATTCCACCTGCAACCTACATCGTTTTTGGGCAACATGACGAACTGTGGGAGAACATTCCGGCAATGGCCGGAACTGCGGATAAGTACTTACAAAGTCCGTTTTGTGATTCGCTTCTTGTCGAATACATCGGGCAGGATCGTGGTTTGTTTGTTGCCGAGCTTCCGCGAATTTTCGATTGGATGCAGTTGGCCAGTCATCAGCGTCTTCGCACTCCAAGAATTATTAATTGTGACACACTGCGAGCCGGAGATCGATTGTTCTATTGGCTAGAAGCGCCGCAAATTGCCAGCCAGAACTGCACGAACGCATTCGAATTTGATGCCTCCCGTGACGCAGGAAGGAAAGGCAATTTTGAGGCTTCATTGCTCGATTCGAGTCAAAACGCAATTCGTATTTCCAAGATACCCTCGCAGGATCGCTCGGCCATTGTATGGTTAACTCCCGAAATGGTTGACTTTGGACGCGAAGTGACATTCCTTGTCAACAATAAGAAGATCAGAGAAACAGCAACAGCCAAAGTGGAAGTCATGCTGGAGGATGTTCGCACACGTGCAGATCGATTGCACTTCTTCTGGGACATGATCCGCATTGGCGCGAAATAGAGTAGCCACCGCTGCCAAGCGGTGGAAGTCGTAGTCTAGCGCGGGACCACACCTGCAAATGGGGCAATCCACCGTCTGGCGATTTTGAAGTTGCGCTTCTTCTGGGATTTCGGGCCGAAGGCCCAGCGATTTACATAGCCCAGCCCATCGGGCTGCAACTGATCCCAACCCGCTGCGTTAGCGAGGGACTTCTTGGATTCAGTTGGAAAACCTAGCAAAGCCGGTCCCTCGCTACGCTTCGGGTTGTGATAGAGCCAAAATAGAGCAACTCAAAACTGCCAAGCGGTGGAATACGTAGGTCTGTTCAGTTAGTCACGACCTCGGCTGAGAAACCCACCGTCTGGCGACAGTGGCTACGGGACGGTGGCTACGAAAAAAGGCGAGTCCCCGCGTGGAACTCGCCTTGATTTTTCATCCTCAAGTCTCAAGTCTCAAGCCTCAAGCCTCAAGCCTCAAGCCTTCTAACCCTGATTCTTGTAAACCATGACTTTGACAATGGTCTTGGCGCGATCGGCGCTAACACCAAGCTTGGTCATCAGAGAATTGATAAACTCCTTTTCGTCCTCTTCGACAACGCCGTCGGCGAGAACGATGTCGCAAGCGTTGATAAAGGCAGTCTCGCGAAGTTCCGAAGGAAGCGCGGCGACGGCTTGTTCAACCAATTGCTCGGGGCCTTTTCGCTTGAGTATCCCAAGCAAGCGGTCCATCATCGAACCAAATCGATTCGAGCTAACGTGCTGGTAGAGCTTCATACGTCCAAGGATTGTTACCAAGCTTTGAACTTCTTCGTCGGCAATATGGCCATCGCAGGCCGACGAAGCTAGGAGAACACCCGCGTAACCCTCGTGCGGTCCAAAGGCTTGCTCCTGAAATTGTCCATCGGGCAGGACATCATCGAATATAGACATGGAATACCTTTCCACAAACAACAGACTGATAGATTAAGTTGAGTACTAACCGCGATTCTTGACGACCATAATTTCGGCGATGGTTCGAGCTGTTGTACCATCGATCTCAAGTTTTCCAGCCAACAATTCGATGAAGGCCTTCTCGTCGTTTTCTACAACACCATCGGCGAGCACGATATCTACGGCGTTGGTGAACGCTGCATAGCGAAGTTCTTTAGGTAGGCCAGAAGCGCAGCCTTCAACCAAAGTCGCCGCGCCTTTCTTCTTCAAGATTCCGTGAACCTTGTTCAGTATTTGACCGAACTGCTTCTCTGTAATCCGCTGATACAACTTCATTCGCAGCAAGGCGGTTGCAAGCGCTTGGACTTCTTCGTCGCCAATATGTCCATCGCATCCGCTGGCTCCCATCAAAATTCCTGCGAATGCTTCTTGCGGTGTAAGTTTTCCACCGCCATCCATTCCACCAAACAATGAATCAAACAATCCCATGGTTAACTCCGGAGGTCTCGGGTATGACAAGAATGGCACTGTAAC
Organism: uncultured Pirellulaceae bacterium; assembly: GCA_964458685.1. Lineage (GTDB taxonomy): Bacteria > Planctomycetota > Planctomycetia > Pirellulales > Pirellulaceae > Aureliella. The sequence continues at coordinate 6,325 of CAYWNG010000129.1, read as the reverse complement.
GCTCGAAAAATCGGAAATCAACTATCGAGGTTGCCAGTTTTCGCAAAATTCTTCAAAACTATTGCAGCTCAATTGCGATTTTGATTTCCAGAGAAACTCTACAGTTCGGACAAAAGACTCTTGATTAAGCGTCACTTGTTCTGGTCAAGCCTTGCTAATCCGAAGGCTTTTTTAGCAGTTGGTACTTCCCGAAGTTCGTTCCCATTCCACAACAACGCTGTGTTTCTCCGCTTCCAATTGTGAAGCTATCTCGCGGAGCAGCGCATGGGGATAAACAAAAAAGAACGGCACTCGAACTTCAATCGCGTTAATGAACGCGATCGTATTCGAGTGCCGTTCGCTTGAGATACGACACGCTAGCCGTCTACTGTTGGAATTGAACACCCAACTCTTGATTCAGTCGAGCTTGCCAATTGATTAAGCCGCCTTCAGAATTAGCCAATTGCCTGGATGCTTGCAGTCGTAGCGGATCGGAATTGAACTGATTTTGTAGTTCGCTAACGTCAGGGCTCTTTTCCAAAACGCGGTACACGTAGTAGACGGTTTTCGGATTATTAGCGACGACACCAAACTTGCCGACTTCTGTGCTAAATACCTTCTTCATGAACTCTTCGCCAATTCGATCCAAGTTTGGAACTGCAGTAATCCTCAACTGTGCTCCAAATCGAGAAATCCATGTGAATTGATCCGTTGTGACAACTAGGCTACGTTCGTTCTCGCTTACCAATCCAGCCCAAGGATCTTCGCCAGCACCAACTTTTTTCTGCATCCCAACTGCAGCTTCTTCAGCCAGCTTACGAGCTTCGATTCGCTTCCACCAGTCTTCCACAAGATCGCGGATCTCGCTGAGTTGAGGTAGCGATGCAGGTTTTGAGTCGGTCTTCCAGAAATAGAATTGACGAGAATTATCAAAGCCGAACTGAGCAACACTGACTGTGAATAGTTCAAAGTTGGGAAGCGTGACTTGATTGGCGACGATCTCACCTTGGTCCATTCGACTTTGTCCCAATTCAGTCACGGCAAGTGCAATTTGATCGACAAAATCTGTCTCGCCGTAAGTAAAGCCATGCTCTTCGGCAAACTTCTTGAGATTCGGTCGTTGAGGCTTCTCTACTTTTGTGGACTTCAATTCGCTGTTGTTGAGCGTTGAATTCTTGATAGCCTCGTACTTGCGGTACTCAACCGTATAGTTTTGCATGAGGTCCTGCAATACACCAACCACTGGAACGATAGCGTCGTTCGTGCGTTGCCTTCCCAAGGATGTCAGCAGGATTTCTCGAGCCTCTTCGTACGTCATGTCTCGCATTGGAGGTGTGGCTGGCTTGGTCGGTTCGGCAATCGGCAGTGTCGAGTCTTGTCCAGCGGCTGGAGTCGATGCCGCCGGTGCAGGAGTTGTACTTGCCGGTGCAGGAGTTGTAGTTGCCGGTGCAGGCTCCTGTGTTCCCAGTGTTGTGACTTCGGCAGTTGCTGGTGCCGGTGCCGGTGTTGTCGGTGTAGGTGTTGTCGGTGCCGGTGTTGTCGGTGTAGGAGCATTCTCTTGTACGGTTGTAGTCTCAGGCGTCGGAGGCGCTGATGTAGTCGGCGCTGGTTCTGTACTGCCGGCGGGTTCTTGTGCAGGAGCTGCTTCCTGAACAAATGAAACCAGTCGTACTTCCGAGTCGGCTCGCAACTTCATCGATGTTCCGCCAGGCGTTGCTGGAGCGTCACCCGCTGGCTTGGGATTATCTGCTGGAGGAGCAGTCGGGCTAGTCGGCTCGGCTGGAGCAGTCGGCTCGGGCGTCGTTGCGGGTGGAGTCGACGGAGTTGCAGGTTCTGGAGTTGCAGTTGGCGGAGTGGTCGGTGCAGGCTCGGTTGTAGCAGGAGCTGCTCCTGTAGCTGATCCTGCTTCCGATGTTGGAGTTGCAGGAGGAACTTCCGTAGTCGGCTTTTCTGGTGTGGTGGCAGGCGGAGCTGCGGGAGTTGTCGGGGCGGTGCCTTCGCCAGGAGGCGTGATTGTTGGAGATGTGTCCGATGGCGGTGTGGCTGGTGCGGGCGCTTTGTAATCAACAGGGACCTTCAGCAGCCCAGCAGTTTTTTGCTTTTCGTATTCCGCCTTCAGCTCCTCTTCGGTGATCTTGGCCTTTTCGCGTTCAAACAGAGTATTCAAGTTTGGCTGGACGTATTCGACCTTAGCTTGATCTAGCTTAATAAAACCTGGCTCTGCAACATCAGGATGCGAAGCACGTGTCTTACCTGAATCATAGATCTCCTGAATTTGACTATCGGTGGGCTTCTTGGCAACCTTGTCCATAAAGCTACTAACCAAAACTGGATAGGCTTCGATCTTCACCTTTTGGTTCAGCTTAAGAAAATTCTTCCATAATTTGTCCGGCCCGGGAGCATTCGTGCCACCAGCCAATAATTCGGCTGTGGTGCTGACGATCAAGTCTTGCTTGATCATTTGGCGAACTTCGAAGATTGTCAGTCCACTCTTGGTCAACAATTCGTTGAAATCGCTGTCGGCAACTTTCTTGTTGCAGAACTGCTTCAGGAATTCATCGGCGGCGCTATCATCGAATTCAACACCGATCTTTTCTGCCATCGTCATCATGATTTTGGAATAGCAGAGGTCGTCCGCGGATCGCCAATCATTGACGCCCTGAATGAAGAACTGCCCACCAAAGTTCATGAAGCCAGGAACTGCCGGTTGACCGCCTGCAGCCAGTACTTTCTTACCCAGCCCATTGAGAAAATTGCGCAAGCCCATGCGGCTACGCATTGTCTCTTCCAATTCTTTCGAGGTCATTTGACCGCCGTTCCAGGTCGCCACGATGGAATTATCCGATCCGCCTTCGCGGAAGGACCGTGTCACCATTTCGATCGCTGGAGCGATGATGAAGGAGAGAATTGCTACGAGTACTAGCGCAGCCATCCAATAGGTTTGATTTTTACGAAAGGTCGCAAAAGGGTTAGACATCCTGCAATTTCCTAGTTTGCCTGAGGGCTTATAAGCATGGTATTTCCGGCTAACCCACCTGTGTTGGTGCTCAGCCGAGGACCATAGTCGACGCCACGGCTTTTTGAAGCTCACCAAGGGGGGTAATTGGTCAATCCGAAGATTCTAAGGTCGTTTCCCTTAAACACAAGGATAACCCGGGGGCACAAGGATAGCAGGTTAGACAAAATCCGTAGATAGCAGTTGCCAGCAAGGCAATAAGATTGCATCCCTACTTGACCAACTCCCATATGAAGCGCATTTTCAACTAGAGGAAACTCTTGAAACACCACCCAAGAGGTAGGTTAGATTGTGGCAAGGCGTCCCACATGGATCGCCAAGGCGGGCCAAAATCCGAGAGTTGACTCAACAAATCCAGGCCAATCCAGCCCTTTATCCCTTTGAAATTCAACCGCGTAAAGAAGCCAATGAGCAATCAAAAGTCTCTGGTTATCGTGGAATCACCCGCCAAGGCTCGAACTATCGGCAAGTTCTTGGGCAAGGACTTTATCGTCGAAGCCAGTATCGGCCACATTCGCGATCTACCTCGTTCGGCGGAGTTACCCGAAGAGTTCAAGAAGCAAGAGTGGGCCTACTTGGCGGTTAATACCGACGATGATTTTCAGCCGATCTACGTGGTTCCGGCGGACAAAAAGAAACATGTCGCCAAACTCAAGCAACAGTTGAAAGAGTGTAAAGACCTCTATCTGGCGACGGACGAAGACCGCGAAGGAGAGGCCATTAGCTGGCACTTGTTCGAAGTGCTCAAGCCCAAGGTCCCAGTGCGACGACTGGTGTTCCACGAAATCACCAAAGAGGCCATCGAACACGCGCTCAGTCACTCGCGCGAAATCGACGAAGCTCTTGTGCGAGCTCAAGAGACCCGGCGAATTCTCGACCGCTTGTACGGCTTTGACGTATCGCGAATTCTGTGGTTCAAGGTTCGCCCCAAGCTCTCGGCCGGTCGCGTGCAAAGCGTGGCCGTGCGACTGATCGTCGATCGCGAGCGTGAGCGGATGGCGTTCCGCAGCGCGAGCTACTCGGACCTATTCGGAAAGTTCACCACGGTGAAGGGCGGACGCTTCGAAGCAACCTTGATGAGCTACCAAGGTCAGAAGCTCCCCACAGGTAAAGACTTCGATCCCGCAACAGGCAAGATCAAAGATCCAGGCTTGCTGTTGATGGATCAGCCGACTGCTGAAAAACTGGCTGCAAAACTGCGCGGCGCAGACTTCAAAGTCGCTTCCACCGAAGTCAAGCCTTTCACAGAACGCCCCAAAGCTCCGTTCACGACAAGTACGCTCCAACAAGAAGCGAACCGCAAGCTGGGCTTCACCGCGCGACGCACCATGCAGGTCGCGCAGTACTTGTACGAAAATGGTTACATCACCTACATGCGTACCGACTCGACAACGCTCTCGCAAGAAGCCGTCCGAGCGGCTCGCAATCTAGTCATGCAAGAGTATGGCAAGGAGTTCTTGCACGAGACCGAACGAGTCTATGCGAACAAGGTGAAGAACGCTCAGGAAGCTCACGAAGCCATTCGTCCCGCGGGGAATACATTCCAACTCCCCCAAAATCTGCGCAATGAGTTAAGCGATGAACAGTTCAAGCTGTTCGACATGATTTGGAAGCGAACCATTGCTTGCCAGATGTCCGACGCGCGAAAGAAGCGAGTCATCGTTACGGTCGAAGGCGACGGTGCGGTCTTCCAAGCTTCGGGTACTTCCATTGAATTCGAAGGTTTCTTACGAGCCTACGTCGAAGGCACCGACAATCCCGACGAAGCGTTGGCCGAGCAAGAAGTGTTGCTGCCCGAGATGGAAAAGGGTCAAAACTTGGGCTGCGAGAATATCGAAGCTAAGTCCCATACGACTCAACCTCCAGCGCGATTCACCGAAGCGTCGTTGACTCGAACTCTAGAAGAACGCGGTATCGGTCGACCAAGTACTTACGCTTCCATTATCGATACGATCCAAAACCGCGATTACGTTTTCAAGAAGGGTAGCGCGCTTGTTCCAACCTGGACTGCCTTCACGGTGATTCGGATGTTGGAGGAACATTTTGGATCGTTGGTCGACTACGACTTCACAGCTCAAATGGAAGAGAACCTGGACGAGATCAGTCGTAACGAACGCGATTACTTGGACTACTTGTATCGGTTCTATTTTGGGACAACGCGAAAAGAGAAAGACGAAAAGCCTCACGGCGATGGGCTTGGACTAAAGCCGCTGCTCGCATCTAAGTTAGACGAGATCGATCCGCGGGCGACCAGTCGCTACACGTTGGGCGTTCCTGAGGATGGCGAGTTTCGTGAGGAGGTCTTCGTGCGCGATGGACGGTTTGGTCCTTACATCGAACAAGGCGAACGCAAGGCGAGTATTCCCAATGGCATGGCCCCCGATGAGATGACGCTTTCGACGGCGATGGAGCTGTTGGTCAGTAGTGCTCAAGCGGAACAGCCCATGGGGCTCTGTCCCGAAACTGGCAAGCCGATCTATCTCAAGAACGGACGCTTCGGCCCTTACATTCAGCTTGGCGATAACGACGACGAAGAGAAGCGCAACGCGGGCCTATTAAAAGGCATGACGCCGGAAGAGATCGACCTGGATCTTGCTATTAAGTTGTTGTCGCTGCCAAGAACATTGGGCGATCACCCAGAGATGAGCGAACCGATTGTTGCCATGAATGGCAAGTTTGGTCCCTACATCAAGTGTGGCGGCGAAACGCGAAGCTTGCCAGCGACGATCTCGCCGCTGGATGTGACCTTCGAGCAAGCGATGGAGTTGCTCGCTCAGCCCAAGACGCGAGGTCGCGGTGCAGCGGCGAAACGCGAACCGCTAAAGGCCTTTGCCGAATCGCCAGTGACGGGAACGGTGGTGCAAGTTTTGGATGGTCGCTACGGTCCCTATGTCACCGACGGTGAGACCAACGCCAGCTTGCCCAAGGACGCTGACCCAGCGACGTTAACGTTCGAAGCCGCGCTGGCTTTGTTGGCAGCTCGGGCCGAAATGGGTGGAAGCAAGAAGAAGAAAAAGGCTCCCAAGAAAGCAGCCGCCAAGACCGCTAAGAAAACGACCAAGAAGGCTGCTGATCCGGATAGCCCCAAGAAAGCCGCTACCAAAAAGACTACTACCAAGGCCGTAAAGAAGGCTGCCAAACCCAAGGCCGCCAAGAAAACCTCCAAGAAATCCAGCCCCGCGGAATAGTCGCTTGTAGGGTGTGGTTGAGGAACGAAACCCACCTCTTCCACACCCACCTCTTACGGCTTGTTGCCTTAATCCCAACCCGGCGTCAGCGAGGGACTGGCTTTTTTAGATTTCAGGCGTCCCTCGCTAACGCTTCGGGTTG
>CAYWNG010000128.1:8460-12594 GCA_964458685.1 uncultured Pirellulaceae bacterium | reverse complement strand
ACCGTCACCACGGCATCGGGTGGCAAGATTTGCGGCGAAAGCACCACACCAGTAATTTGCGAAGTATTTCCATCTAGCTGAATGCGAACTGCGGCAAGACGCCCAGTTTGACCGTCTTGCAAAACGATTGAGACCACGCCGGTTGTATCCGCGCGACGATTGATCTCTTGATTGAGATCGTACAACCTGCCAGCGACTTGCCCGACTTGGAATCCTTCGACAGTGATGATCGTGTCACCGCGTTGTAAGCGAGCTCGTTCGGCGGCACTGCCGGGAGTGACTTGACTGATCAAAAAACCTGTCTCAGTGCTATCACCACGGACTCCCAGGCTCCATTGATCGCCGCTCATCGGTCCAGTCAACCAATTGTTGCCTTGCCAACGGTCGTTCAAACTCCCACGGTCGCGGATATCGATTCCGCCAAAACGATCTTGAGCTGAGCTGCTTGAACTGATCGAGGCAACAAGAATCGCAAGGCAAAGCGCTGGACAATATGCAAGGCTTCGCGAAATCCACGTCCCGAGAGCAACGTGGCTGGAAACGAACTTTTCGATGGAGGAGAGAAGCATTTCAACATCCTGTTGCGAATAAGATACAGCTCTATGTTTTAGAATTAGACTAGCGTCGGGTCGTGGTGATCGTTTGCAGTTCGGCTCGCAGCAGTGGCAAGTCGATCGGAAACAGACCAGCCAATACCGTTTCGCTTTGACCACTTTGACTGAGTATGTAATGGATGAACTCGTTGGTGTTGGCGTTCGCTGCGCTCAAGTCGAACACGATGCTCATCGGTCGAACCAGCGGATACTTGCCAGAGAGAATGGCAAGGTCGTCGCTAGGGATGATTAGGTCGCCGGACTTGAGCTGCAAAGGTCGAGCTGCCGTGCTTCCGCAACGCAAGCCGCAAATGCCAATGCCATAGGGCTCATCTTTGATCGCCGAAACGACTTCAGAGTTCGACTTCATCGGAACACCTTCGCGCATCTTTGCGGCAAATAGTACGTTCTGGAGAAACTTCTGCGTTCCTGAATCATCGCCACGGCGGATTAGCTTGATCGGCTTGTCGGCCCACTCACCCGTAGCTCCTAAAGACTTCCAGGTTGGCGCTTCGGGCGTCTGATTGGTGAAGACTGCTCGCAATTGGTCGCCGGTGATCGCCTTGACTGGATTGGACTGATGGACGAACACTCCGAGAGCTTCTTTGGCGACTTCCAGAGCAACGGGATTCTTCAGACCCAGAGACTTGAGTTGCGCGAGTTCATCGGCGGCGATCGGTCTTGAAACCATCCAAATCGAGCCGGGTTCAGCGACTAACTTCTTCATCGAAGCATCCTCAGGCAAGCCCGAGATTTCGACGCTGGCCTTGGGGTGAAAGTCGTGGAAGTTGTCGGCCCAAGCGTGCATCAGACCATCCATGCTGCCCGAACCATACACAACCAGTTTGCCTGAAACGGCTTGCTTGGGAAGGTATGGATCGATGCTGTTGAGCAGTGCTCGCAGTTTCTCAACGGATTGAGTTGCTGGATCGGATGCGACGACTCCGCTCGAGAGAGTCGACAAAGTTAACACTACGGAAGCCAGCGCAAGAGTGGCTCTGAACATTCGAAATCCCTTTCAACACGCGTTCCACATCGAAGTACACACGACGGAGTACGCTGAGCAGTGTAATGCTCTGTGCTGGAACCAACAATAGCGAAAAAACGCTCAAATCGCTGGCTGAAGCGGCCAAATTGCAAGCTAGTTTGGAAGCTCCCATGCAGGCTCAGCCGCCGGGACTTTTCGTCTCTTGAAGGTGTCAAAAGCATGCAGTCGTCAGATTTCTGTAGCTATAACCAGCTATAACCCTTGCAATGCTCACTTTGTGACTTGTCTGGAACTAATTGCGTTTTCCGCAGGGGCACTCTTCGGCTATGATGGATAGTTCGTTTAAGAACTACCAAAGATGACTGGGAATTGAATGTTCGTTGATCGTGCCGAAATTGAAATTGAAGCGGGTCGTGGGGGCAATGGTTGTGTTGCCTTTCGCCGTGAAAAGTATGTCCCGCAAGGCGGCCCCAATGGCGGAGATGGTGGCGATGGAGGCAGCGTGATCTTTCGAGCCCGCGAGGGCGTGAACAGCCTGGTTCAGTTCGGACATCGAAAGCACTGGCGAGCCGAGAATGGGCATCCTGGGCAAGGCTCGGACCGGCACGGACGAAACGGCGAAGACATGTTGATCGAAGTTCCGCCTGGAACCGTCATTTTGGACTCTGCCAGCGGCATGATCATTCGGGACTTAGTCAAAGATGGCGAAGAGGTCATCGTGGCCCGTGGCGGCCGCGGTGGTAAAGGCAATGCACACTTCAAAAGCTCAGTCAATCAAGCTCCGCGAGAAGCCACTAAAGGCGCTGACGGTGACTCGCGACGGATCATCCTAGAGCTTAAGGTCATTGCCGACGTCGGCCTTGTCGGAAAGCCCAATGCTGGCAAAAGCACGTTGCTCAGCCGCCTCTCTCGCGCCCGACCTGAAATCGCTGACTATCCCTTCACAACTAAGTTCCCCAACCTTGGTTTAGTCTCGGCCAACATGGAACGTTCGTTCGTCATGGCCGACATTCCAGGATTGATCGAAGGCGCGGCGGAGGGCCATGGTTTGGGACACGACTTTTTGCGTCACATCATGCGAGCGGGTATACTCGTCCACTTAGTGGAACCGCTGCCGAGCGACCAGACTGATCCGATCGAGAACTTTAAGACGATCCGACACGAGCTGGAACGTTATAGTCCCGAACTGGCTACGCGTCCCGAAATCGTCGTGGTCAGCAAATCGGAAATCCCCGAAGCTGAAGAGGTCTTCGAAAAGCTGAAGGGTCTAGTCGCCAGTCCAGTGCTTCGAATTAGCGCCGTCACTGGCCAAGGATTGAATGAACTGATTTTTCGAATCATAGCTTTGCTAGATCAACAACCAGTTGTCAAAGAGAATTAATTATGTTGCGAACGATTTTGTGCTTGTTGACTTTTTTCGTCACCGCCAATTTCTCCATGGGTCAAGAATTGGTCAAGGATACTAAGAAGGACGCCATGACCGCTGCACAATTACAAGAATGGGCTAAAGAGAAAAAGTTGGACTCGATCACTCTTGGTGCTGGTTGCTTCTGGTGTACCGAAGCGGCCTTTCAGCAGATCAACGGCGTCGAAAAAGTAGTCTCGGGTTACTCCAACGGGCACGTCGAGAATCCGACTTACGAACAGATCTGCACCAAGAAAACTGGCCACGTCGAAGTAGCTCAAATTTTCTATGATCCCAAAGTTGTTAAGTTAGAACAGATCTTGGCGGTGTTCTTCGCCATCCACGATTCGACTTCCATGGACCGCCAAGGCGCGGATGCTGGTCCTCAGTATCGGAGTGCGATTTTCTTCCACAATGATCAGCAGAAGGCGATTGCTGAAAAGTGTATGGCTATCGCGGGAGAGGCTCTAGCTCCGCAAAAAGTAGTTACCGTTCTTGATCCGTTGAAGTCCTTCTACCCAGCCGAAGACTACCACCAGAACTATTACAAGAACAATCCGAAGAATGGTTACTGCGTCGCAGTCGTTCGCGAGAAGGTTCTGAAAGTTCGCAAGGCTTTCGGCGATCTGTTGAACGCAGAAGCTAAGGCTGCCGCAGCCGAATCGCCTAAGTGAGACTGCGTGCCAGAGCTACTGAATTAGACAGCTTGAGTTCGCAGCCCCTGAATCATCCTCAAACGAAAAACCCGAGCCTCTCGACTAGCAAGTGGCTCGGGTATCCAGGATTTTTTGTTGAGGTTAAGGTGAATGAAGTTGGAACCGACTTACGATCTAGCTGCGTAGTTCGTGCCCAGTCGCTCTAGCCTGTCAATCTGCGAAACTGTGGTGGCAAAAGTCCTCAGTTGCGACAAGTTGAGTGAGTTAGAAAGTCTGGCTACAAGGCTAGGATTCGCAAGCCCCGATAACCGTCGTCGATGCTTTTTGATCAGCGCCTTTTCGCTGAAAAAGGTTCTTGTTTCGAGCCTGACCATGTTGAGGCGATAATCACAACATGGTCAAACTTTTTGTTACATGCAAACCAACATCATCAGCGCTGGTGATCAAGCGTGTGGCGACTTGGTAGCCGCTTTATCGCTTGGTCGCTTTGCG
>CAYWNG010000128.1:0-8450 GCA_964458685.1 uncultured Pirellulaceae bacterium | reverse complement strand
GCGACATAAACTCGCAAACTTCGTTCTTCCAATTCGACTTGCCGATTCGCCGGTGCGAGCGGGCCATCCATATCAGGAAACACGTCCTGGGGTGAGTCCGCGGAGGTATCAATCAACAAGGTCCATCGTAAATCACGCGTCTGCTCTGGCAACCTGAATTTCGTAGGCTGGGTTCCCGAGTTGAACATCATCAACAGGTCGCAGCCTTCGCCCTTCGGATCATCGGCTAGAGCCGGAGCTGGTAGCCAGCAGGTCAAGCCGCCACTGGGATTGTCCCAGTTGTAAGGCAGACCCAGCGAGCTGAACCAGTTCACATCCGGCACTCCCCGAGAATCGAACGGTCGTCCAGTCAAGAATCGCGTTCGACGCAACGTAGGTTGAGTCTTGCGAATCTTGATTAAGCCCTTCACAAAGTTCCGAACACCCTGGTGACGCTTGGTAAGCGCCCAGTTGAACCAGGAGATTTCATTGTCTTGGCAGTAGGCGTTGTTGTTGCCTTGCTGCGTTCGACGAACTTCATCTCCCATGACGATCATAGGCACCCCCTGGCTAAGCAGGAGGGTCGAGAACATGTTCTTGATCTGACGCTCACGCACAAGCTCAACACTCTTGCGTTGCGTCGGACCTTCGACTCCATAGTTGTCACTACAGTTATGGTTATCACCGTCGCGATTCTGTTCACCGTTGGCCAAGTTGTGCTTGTCTCTATAACTGACTAAGTCATTCATAGTGAAGCCATCATGGCTAGTGATGAAGTTGATACTGCAGTACGGCGCGCGGCCGGCATGTTCGTACAGATCCGACGATCCGGCAAGCCGAGTCGCCATCGGTCCAATCATGCCACTGTCCCCGCGCCAGTACCTGCGAATATCGTCGCGATAGCGACCATTCCACTCCGCCCATCGCAGATCGCCAAAGGATCCAACCTGATATGCTCCGGCTGCATCCCAAGCCTCTGCGATGATCTTCGTGTCGGCCAACATCGGGTCTTCCGCGATCATTTCAACCATCGGCGGATTAGGCATCAGGTTTCCATTGCGATCGCGAGACAAAATACTGGCCAGGTCAAAACGGAAGCCATCGATGTGGTAGTTGTGCACCCAATGTCGAAGACAGTGGAAGATCAACTCGCGGCAAATCGGATGATTTCCGTTGAAGGTGTTACCGCATCCCGAATAGTTGCTGTAGTGACTGCCGCCGCTATTGAGAATGTAGTAAACCTGATTTTCGAGCCCCTTAAAGCTCAGGATCGGTCCGTGCTCGTTGCCCTCGCAGGTGTGATTGAAGACCACATCCAGAATCACTTCGATTCCAGCTTGATGCAGCGCTTTAACCATCTGCTTGAACTCATGCACTTGCCCGCCCGGAGTTTGGCTATGTGCATAGCCGCGATGCGGTGCCATGAAAGCCAGCGGATCGTAGCCCCAGTAGTTGGGACGCGTAGGCTGTCTTCCATGGATATCCCGAATCGGGAACTCGTGTACCGGCATCAGTTCAACGGCCGTGACTCCGAGATCTTGCAGGTAAGGAATCTTCTCGATCAAGCCGAGATAGGTTCCAGGGTGCTTCACCTTTGCCGATTCATGCTGAGTGAATCCGCGAACGTGAGTCTCATAAATCACAGTTTCATTGAGCGGACGACGGATGTGGCGATCACCTTCCCAATCGAAGTGGTCGTCAACGACAACGCACTTCGGTGGTCGAATGATGCCATCGGTGCTTTCTTGGAAGCACCCTGCCAACGCCTTAGCAAACGGATCAACTAGCCGCGCCTTGCCGTCAAACCACTGACCCGATTCCGGATCATATGGCCCGCTGGCCTGGAAGTGGTACAGTTGTCCCGGACCAAGTCCCGGAACAAACACGCTCCACACATCGCCCCATCGATCTGTGTCTCGATCCAACGGAATGATCTCGGTGGGCTCGCGATCATCCACGTGGTCATACAGGAGTACTCGCATTTCAGTTGCGCTGCGGCTGAACACAACAAACTGCACTCCCCTATCTGTTAGGATTGCTCCATAGGGGAGTGTGTAAGTGAATTGTAACGCAGGATGCGGATGTCGCATGAGCATGCTTCAAGCAGTCCTTCTTCAGAGCGAGTTAAACTTCCTGATGGGATTCGTGACAAAGGAAGCATACCACGCGCTTAAGAAGAACAAGGATTATTCAATGGACCAGCGAGACAATTCTCGCTTACACGATCGCGATAGTTCGAAAGCTTAAAGCCTGCGAGTCAGTTAAAATGTGAGGCCGCTACAGCCCATCTAGTTGCAACACTCACACGATTACTCTAGTGAAGATCTAATGATTGTGATGCATCGCAGCGTTCAATCGAAAGAGCTTCACTCAAGTGTCCAGCTTAATGGACTTCGCAACCAAGAGCATTCTTCGCCGCGAAAAGGGAAGTTGAATAGTAGTTGCACCGAGCGTTGCATTCAAACGATAAGCGGGTGCTTTTTCTCAACTAAGCCGGAAGCGTGTGTCCGCTCCACAGATCAACTCCAAGGCAAGATTCCGCCGCATCCTTCGGTGAAACGATTGGGCGTTAAGTCAGACAGGCACGGGCGCGAAACTGGAGACCGTGAATCATCACTGACTGGCATCAATCGCAAATGTGAACTAGAACCGATTAGCGAAACTCTGCCGATAGCACAAAGCTAGCGGCAGAGTTTCGTATGCGATTGGCAGAGTTCATCATGCTCCATCAATTGGGCAGCTTAAACTCGCCTTCGCTAATCAAGCCATCCTGGTCTTGGTCAAGCGTTGAAATCAAGGGTCGAAAGCGTTCAGGAATCTCATCTTTGCTCAGCTTCCCGTCCTGATTCTTGTCCAAGCGACCAAAAATCTCCTTAGGCGATTGCTGCCGTCGGCGCGGAGGTGGCGAGTCGCCCAAAACGTTTACCTTGGCCTTACGGGTTTGCGGATCTAATGGAACCGCGACATGGAAGTAACCGATCATCATCTCCTCCCATGTCTGCTCACCAAACGTGACCCACTGGTTCGGATCTGGATTGTTCAGATTATCCTCCGAGTTATCGAAGACGGCTTCACCAAGAATCTGAGTCCCCGCTGGGATCGCCAAGTCTTCGCTCAAGCGATACTCGTTCTGCCAATTGAAATCGTATCGAGGCACGTCCAAAAGTACCTGTTTCTTGCCATCGGGGAAAATCGCCGTATACCGAAAGGACTTGCCGCGAACATGCATATGAGGACTCATCGAGAGCAGGTCACAAGCTGGAAGTGGTTCTTCAAGCTTTGCATTGACTGGATGGTTGGCTTCGCGCGGCGGTATGCGGAAGCGGGCATCAAACACACTGGAAGTTTGAATCTCATGAGTCAGCGTGCTTGGATCGTCAACAAAAACGAGACCAAGATGGCTTTGATCCATCTGCTCGGTTCCAATTGGCGTGTAATGAACTTGGAAAATCAACTCGCTACCCGCAGGCAATCGCTTGGCCATGCCATCCGGAAACGGTTGTGATCGAGTCCCTGGAACGTAGCCCGCGAAAAACGATTTATGACCTTGAATATTACCTTCGGTCCCCTTCTTGCGATCAAAAACCAGCACATGGTGTACGACAGCACGATTACCTGGCTTGACCTCCATGGCTTTGATCCATTTATCTTCATCAAAGCTGAGTGATTGCTGGAAGTACTGATAGCGAACTGCACCTTTGGCGGGAACCTTAAAGGGTTGGGGACTGACCGGAACAACAACATCGGGTTCACGCGGCAACTGCCAACCATCCACGAACTTCAGCGGTTCGGGCAATTGGCTAACATCGCCCAGCGGTGTCCCAGAGGCTACCCACTTTTCAAAAAGTTCACGCTCTTCTTTGGTTAGACTGCGATCATTGGAGAACGATCCATGAGCCGGACTGGCTTGCCAGGGCGGCATACGATTGTCACGAATAACCTCCAGCATCATGTCCGACCAAGCCGCAACATCTTCGTACTTCGATAAGTCCATCGGGCCAATCTCACCTTCGCGGTGGCATTCAATGCAACGTTTTTGAATGATTCGCGAGATCTGATTGCTGTAATTCACTTCACCATCGCTTTGCGTTGGCTTGCGTCTTCCAATCAGGCAGCCCACGGCGGGAACTTCACTTTTCTCCACAGGCTTGCCAGAAAGGACCGCTTCGATAGCTTCTTTCAATTCGTAGCTTTGTGGTTCATCGCGAACGTATCCGATACCGTACTGATCGTCGATGCGGCCTCGGTAAACCAATTGATTCTGACTGTTCAAGAGGCACACTTCTGGAGTTCTAGTTGCCCCGACAGCTTTCGCCAACGATTGATCGGGATCTTTAAGGAAAGGCATCTCCAGTTTGTGTTTACGAGCAAACGAAGCCATCATCTCAAGGCTATCTTGGACGTTGGGGCTGACCGCGAAGAACGCGATACCCTTCTTTTCGAACTCGCTTTCCAGTTGATTGATTCTGGTAGTGTAGATCTTGGCAAGCGGACATTGCGTACCGAGAAAAACCAGCGCCACACCATGAGTTGCTTGGACCTGACTACTGTTCCATTTCTTTCCTTGGTAGTCGGTCAGTTCAAAACCTGCGATCTTGCTACCGATAGTTACTGTCGGAATCGTCTCGGCAGCACGAATTGCTGGACAAGCTAACGTCGAAGCTACCGTAGCGCATAGAGCCAGCGCAAAAAGGGATCGTACCAATAAGACTCGCATTGCGACCTCACATTAGAACAGAATCGGCTCACTGAAAACGCATTTCAGCATAAGCCCTTTATAATTCGGAGTGAATGCCAATTACTTGGGAAACAGACGCTAGTTACGCGTCACTTCTAGCTGTTCATTCAAGGCTTGGCGTATTTGGTTCAGAACTTGATTGCCTCCACCGACAAAAACGTGCGATACGGTTCCTGAAGGATCGATAATGACAGTCTGTGGAATTGCGTTAGCCGAATAGGAAGCGGCAATTTCACCGTCAACATCGAGCAAAACCTCTGGTTCAATATTAAGCCGCTTTAAGGCAAGTTCGATTTTGGTCTTGGACTCCTGAATATTGATTGCGAGAAGCCTAACGCGACTTTGGTCAAATTCGCCCATCATCTGCTCCAACTGAGGCATGGCCTGCATACACGGCCCGCACCAGCTTGCCCAGAAATCCAGGACGATAATCTGACCACCAAGCTTCTTGAGCTGAATCGAATCGCCCTTAAGATTCTTGAGTCCAAACTCTGGAGCTGGCTTTCCGACTAAGGGATGCGCATTCGAACCCGAGCTAGTTCCACCGCCCGATTCATCGCCACCGGTATCACGCGGCTGTTGTGCGAGGGTCAGTGCATAGATCTTGCTCCGCAGCGCACGAGCTTTTTCGCTCGTATTCGGTCCCCAGTACAACGCTAACAAGTCAGGCAGCTTAATTCGACTGTCGCCAAGCAATTCGCTCTTGCCCAAGATCTCGCTATTGACCACAGACTTGGGAATAATCGCCATCCCTTGGTCTTTTCCCAAAACGGCGTAGACCATAGTCTTGACGCTATTCTCTGATTTAGGTTCGGCAACAGTCTCGCTCTTTTCTTTGGGCGTCTTCCAATCACGGTTGTACAGCCAAATGATCTCTGCAATCTCTTCAATGGGGAATTCAAGTATCTCACCGCGTACATCGATCGATGCACGCTGCTGGTTGGCCTCAAGCAGTCGACCGCGTAGAAAATCGCCAGCGGTTGAAATCAATAGGTGCGTCGGCGGATCATTCTGTTGAGCACGCGGCACGGTTAGCAAACGCTTGCGCTGCTCCGGTGTAATGGACTCCTTCTTCAGCGTGCGAAAAACTATCTGATCAATCGTTGTATCTGGAGCAAAAGTAGTGGACGTGCGTTCGGATTCAAATCGCACTCCCGACTCGTTAATCAGCAGGATTTTGGCGGGAGCACCATCTCCCGATCGGAAGCGTATTTGAGTCGACGAGCCAGTGTCCTTGGCAACGTTGTCACCCGTCTTCTTCTTGTCTGGCTTGGTTTGCTGGTTAGCGTTGGCTGGTGCACCTCCAGCGATGCCGAAGAGTTGCAGGAATCCGCCTGCCTGAGGCTGAGCTTGAGGAGTACTGCTGGCGTTGGGTTCTTCGGTTGGCTCGATCTCTTTCGGAACGAACTTTGTAGAGCTAATCTCGCCGGATCGTTCATAGTCCAATTCACTTGCATTCAGCGCGAGCGAAGGCTGCCAAACTAAAGCCGTAGTCCGTGCGTCAGGAAGATCGCTCAGGAGCGTTCCCCGTATTTCGCTAAGTCCTGTAGTAGCAATGAGCGCTGTCGCATGTGCCGGGGACTCTTTGGCAACTGCAGCAGTGGAAGACGCAATTGGTGAGGCTACGTTGATTTCCCGTATTTCAGCTACTGGAATACTGACGATGCTAGATGTGGCCAGCGACTTAACCTCTATCGCGTCGGTATTCGATTTCATGATCGAACCAAGCAGTCGGGAGCCATCATTGGTGACCACCGATACTTGAACTTGAGGAGCTGGTTCATCGGCGGTTGTAACAGAAGAGGCTTCGTTCGCCGGCTCAGCTTTAGCGATTTGCGACGCGTTTGGCGATTCAGTGGACGTCTCGGTTGGTGTTTCAATCGGTTTCTCGATCGAGACCGTGCCAACAACTAATTCATTTTCTGGCAAGGTACTCACTTCGTTTTCAGCACTCAACAACCAGCTTTTCGATTCGGCATTCCAACCATCGACAATGGCTTGCAGATCACCGTCTTTGCTTCGTTTGACTAAGCCAGTCTTTTCGGCAAACTCAATCGGTAACTGGCCATTCCATTTACAGACTTCAAAGCTCTCGATAGAAATGCTGCCACCGAAGTTCTGAATCTCGAGCGCTTGCAGTTTGCCGGCAATCATCGTGGAGGGGGCAGTCAATTTATGAAGTTTGCCGTCGCTAGTTTGAGCGACCGCCAAACCCGCCGAGATGTCCAAAAACAAAGTCAGGTTGCAACTGTTGCCAGTCAACTGCCCCAAGTTCTTGATCATTGATCCGCCTTCGGATTCACGTACAAACGCCAAGTCCTCCGCCCAGGTCTCAATCGAGGCAAACGTTCGCTTTTTTCCAACTGTGGGAAGCTTGTGTCCGGCTGGTACTCCCCATTGATTCTGAGCATCATTGGCTGGAGTCTTCGAATCAACACCCAAGTTAATTGCAAAATTGGGCTTCCGATTCCAACGAATCGAAAGGCGAATCTCGCTACGAACTGGCAGCGAAAAATCCGCAACCAGCCTTACACCCGTGGAGGAAGTGCTAATTCTGTTGGCGTTGACCTTCCATAGCTTAGAGTCGTTGGGGTCCTTCCATTCGTCTGCTCGAATAACTCCTTTGACCAAGTCGCCACTTTGCGAACTGCGTTCGATTCGCAGCAACTGGTTGCGAGGAACAGTCAATTCCCCCGAATGCGCAGTAAGCACGACAAGGCTTTCGGAGGTCAACGACTTGATCTCGCCGACAATTTGCTGCCGGTCTCTAAGCCGGAATAGCCAAGTGTTGCTTGCCACTTTCTTAGGCTTTTCTGTCTCACTTGGGATCTTTCGAACGCTTCGTATTGAACTTTGTGGGAAGGCGAAGGGAGTCACAAAGCCGTCGACGCTAAAGTTGACCTGCCCATCCTCGGAGTTAGGAAGTAGTCTCCCATAACCAATACTGCCATCAGCTAGAGAGATTACGTGAGTGGTCTCTTGCGCTTCAGTCTGAGCCACCGTGGGCACAGAAAGGATCACGCAGGCAAGAACAAATGAAAAAAGCTTCAAAAGCAAAAAGCTTTGAGTCCGCTGAGCTAGATGGGCTAGATGGGCCAGATGGGCTTCGCAAAATCGACTGTAGTTGACTACCATTCAAAGCCACCGAATCGCTGAGCGTTTTGAAATGTCTTCTTGAACGTCTTGAACTGTTCGTCCTTGAGAATCTCACGAACTTTATCTTCAGGCAGCTTGGCGAGCACAACGATTCCTAAGTAATACGCCATACCGTCGCTGGTCAATTTGGGCTTGGGGGACTCTTCAACAAGCTTGATGATTCGATTGCGTTGATCGGCAGTAAGCGGGACCTGCTTTTCGAACTCTAAAAGAGTTAGCTTCGTTGTAGCGACGATGAGTCTAGTTTGTTTTTCTTGATTTTGCTTATCGAAGCTGACCTGTTGCTCGGGGGTGAGTATCGACTTGAGCGACTTCTCAAACAGACTGCCTTTGCTGTGCAGCCCCTCATCAATCTTTGAGCGAGCGGGCATAACCAAGGGCCAGATCTTCTGCATCTCTTCCTGATTGCGTCCCATTTCCTGGATATCTATGTGCTTTGTATGGGTATCCAGTTCAGTAATCTCTTGCATGAAACGAATCACATCGCCGCGGCAAGCAAAACGAAGCTGTTCAACTTGCTCTTCCCCCAGTTGCAGCGCCTCGGCGCACGCATCTACCAAGACCTTCGACTTGTTCG
>CAYWNG010000127.1:7996-12597 GCA_964458685.1 uncultured Pirellulaceae bacterium | reverse complement strand
GAAGCTCGTTAGAGGCAGCTTCAATTGTCGGGCTAATCGAATGCCCATACAACGAACATCAGCATCCTTGTCGGCGAGCGCTTTCTTAACAGAGCTTTCGCCTTGATCGGCAAGTTTCGCTAAGGCCCACAAAGCGCGAGCACGCATGCGTGGTTCGTCGGAACTGGCCAGTTTTTCTAAGGCTGGCTTGGCGGCACTGCCAAACTTTTGAAGAGCTTGCCAAGCCAGATAACGCGTTGATTGATTGGGGCTGGTTAGAGCTGTGACGGCTTGTTCGGCCGACTTAAGTTCTAGAGGCGAGACTGCGTACTTGCTGTCCGGTGGTGCGACGCGATAGAGTCGCCCGCGATCCAAGTCTCCCATCTGGTGACCACCGACGCCGGGATCGTACCAGTCCACTGCATACAAGCTTCCATCGGGAGCAGCACAAACATCGACTGGACGAAACCAATTGTCGGTCCCCGCTTGCATGATGTTTTCGATCGAAGCTTTGTAACCTGCTCCATCAACTGTCGTTGGGTAGGCTCGCAAAGCGTTAGGGCCTGGATCGCAGTGAATCACTTGATTGCGAAAACTTGGCGGAAGCAACTTGCCTTCGTAAACCATGATCCCGCAAGGTGAACCGGCGCCTGTAATCAACATCGTGGGAACAACGCCAGGATCGTTCAAGTGCCAATGCTGTTCAGGGATCGTTGCTTCAAGATTCGTGCGCGGTTCGCGCCAACCAGCGCCGGTTAACTCATCCAGGTAACCGAAGTTTCCGTACTCCATGACGTAGTTGATTCGAGTAGCCTTGTTGCCGTCGTCATCGTTGTCGGACTGCCAAAGGGTACCAAACGAATCGACGGTGACTTCGTAGTTATTGCGGAAGTTATGCGCGAGAGTCTCGAACTGGCTTCCATCCAGATTGCAGCGAAAGACCATGCCTCCGTAGTAAGGCTTGCCATTGTCGACAACCGTGTTGCCAGCCATATCGACGACGGGGTTGCCCTCAGCATCATGGACCGCTTTGCCGGTGTTTCCGAAATTCCAGTACAGCTTGCCATCGTGTCCGAAGATGAAACTGTGGGCTGAGTGATCGTGTTGAGCTTGACCGGTTTTGCTGAAAAGCAGTTCTTTACGATCAGGCACGTCATCACCATTTTCGTCGGTGAAAACCCAGATGTTGGGCGAAGCCGAGACGATGACTCGATTGCCCAGAACGCAGATACCCATCGCCGAATCGATATCGTTGCCTTGGTGAAAGAGCTTGCTCGAGTCCATCACGCCGTCGCCGTTTTCGTCTTCGAGTATGAGAATGCGATCACCCTCGGGACGCTTTCCATTGTGACCACGATAGTTCACGACTTCGCAGACCCAAACGCGACCGCGATGATCAACATCTAAGCAAGTTAGCGATCGTAGTGTTGGTTCAGCCGCAGCAAGTGTTGCGGTTAGTCCCTCGTGTATCTTAAGTCCAGCAAGTGCATTGGCTGCGCTACGAGCCGAATCGCTGGGGCCAGCAGTCGTGGGTGGAACGCCGTCGGCATAAACCTGAAATTGAACACTGCTGCCCGAGCCGCCGGGTTGATCGGTGCCGCCATTATCCAGACCGCAAAGCACTTCCAGTTGTGAATACCCGGCCGGCAATTCAAACTCGATGGTACTGTTGGCGTGAGTACCGATACCGCGAGTGTATGGCTTCCCCGCAACGCTCAACGGTCCACCGCCAGCGTTCTGGCCTTTACGAACTTCGCCCCATTGTGCTTCCGAGCGTTTCCAATTCAACGTTGTTAAGTCCAAGGGCGCTTTCCCATCTGCGGTTAGCGTTGGTTCAATCCAGTCAGCCCAATCGCAACCGAATCCATTCCCGCCATCGTTGACAACTAGAAACAGCTTCTTGACTCCACTGATGTCAGCCTTGATGCGTTGCGAATGACCCGCAGTGTTGGGAGTGATGATTGCTGAACTTGCCAAAAGTTTGCCGGAAGTCGATGCCGACTTTTCTGAAGCCCCATCGCCGGAAGCTTTCTGGCTAACGGCATCGGTTGGACGCGAGATCAGGCGAAACTCTTTTTGGATCGCTTCGCGTTTGTGGTTGCCTGGGATCGTTTCATCTTGACCGGCTTCCAACTGTTCGACGCTAGGACTTCGAAGACTCAATCCGTCGGTTGGGATCTCCTGTTTAGCGGTCCAGAGAATGGCATTGCAAACCAGTTTGAGAATCTCTTCGCGTCCCCAATTCCAATGGAAGTGACCGCCGGTAAATCCGAAGGATCGACCACCGTTGGGGCGCTCGTAAGTCCATGCAGTATGTTGAGCAATACCCTCGGCGACCTCTTTGCGAACGGCTGGGTTGCCGCTGTGAGGTCCATCGGGGCGGCGCATTGTATCTTCAGGAGCGATCGCGCTGAGAATGGGAGTCACGCCCTTCATGGCGGGTTGAAAGCGCATGTGGAAATACCATTCATCGTTAGCTTCAAACGGCTTAACACCGCGCGTAACTGGATGGTCCGGCAACTTTTCATACTTGGCTACCCAATGCGGATTAACAGACCAATGCGTCTCGAAGTAACCGCCTAGCCACTTGAGAAACTCAGGGCCTCCGCGATCCGTGGGAACTTCGACGGAGTAGTGAATACAGACAAAGCCAACGCCCTTGTCCATGAGTTCGCCGAGTTTTGGAAGATGTTGCAGCGCGGGGTGGCCTCCACCTCCATCGCAATACATGACAACCGTCTTGGCCCCATCGAGCACTGCATCGCTTTCGGGCCAGCCGCCCGAGTAGATATCGCATTTAACCTTGCCATTGGAGCCGCGCTCGATCGTGTCGGCCAGAATCCGGCAACCGGCCAAGTGCTCGTGAGATCCGTAGCCGTGGCTGGGTTTGCCAGCCAAGAAAACAATTCGATCTTGAGCGGCTTTGTCTTGCGCCTTGGTTGGGCAAGCCGATAAAGATAAGCAGAGTAGCAGGGCTGGAAACGCCAGCAGGTGGTAAAACTGTCGCATCAGTAATTTCCCGAGTCGGGTAGGCAGGAAGGTAAAGTAGGAACGAGGAATGCTGAGACTAGAAAAGGCGAAAAACGCGATAGAGTATTGTAGTCAATTGCGATTCCGCGTGGCGGGTGGGCTGGAACAGCGTTAGTCTACCCAAACTCGGGGGAGCTCGACACCACTTTTGGCAATTTGGTGCCAGGGTACAATGCTGCCTCCGCAAAACGCCCTCGGATTTTTCCGCTGGTTCTCAGGAAGCGTAAAATGATGCCCCGCGAGACGGTAATTGCCTTTGAAGATATTGCATGAGCAACGATCCAAAACCAAATTCGACTCAATCGCCAAATCCGTCAGCGCCGCTGAAGGCGACATCGGAGTCCGCTGTCGCGGTCCCCACAACGCCGCCGCGAGGTCCTACATGGGGACCCATCGGTGGAATTCTCAAATACTCGGCGGTGATCTTAATTGTCTTGATCTGCCTGAACTTGGTCCGGAAGAAACTTCAGGACATAACTTGGCAACAATTATGGGAGGGCGTTGTCAGCATACCTCCTACACAGTTGATCTTGGCTTTTGTTATCACCGCCCTGAATTTCGTGATCTTGACTGGCTACGATTGGATTGCGATCACTTACTTGCAGAAAAAGCTGCCATGGAAAAAGATCATGGTCGGAGCTGTGATCGGTTACGCGTTCAGTAATGTTTTTGGTTGGATGATCGGCGGCACTACAGCGAGATATCGATTGTACACTCGCTGGGGTTTCAGTCTGGTGGAAGTGATCGCGTTTATTTCGGTATTGTCGGTGACCTTTTGGTTAGGCATGTTTCTTCTCGCTGGAGTCGCACTGGTCTCACTGCCGGTCCATTTGCCGGAGAAGTACAGCGAGCACTTGCCGCTGAGCACCGAAGCGTTTGGCTATATCTTCCTCTTCTGCGTTCTAGGCTATCTAGCTGCGGCGCTGTTCATTCGCAAGCCAATCAAGGTTGGTACTCAGCAGTTCACCTTCCCGCCGTTTCGGCTTTCATTAGTGCAACTGTCTGTCTCAGCAGCAGACTTTGCGCTGGCTTCATTGGTCTTGTACCTGCTTCTACCTCAACACGATTCGATCACCTATGGAACTGTGTTGGTGATCTACATTGTCGCGATGGTTGTCACCGTAGCCGTACACGCACCAGGCGGTGTCGGAGTGCTGGAGATCATCGTGATCGACACACTGACCAAAGATATTCCCGAAGACGGGTCAAGTCTCACGGTTGGGGTAACCTGTGGTATCGTTCTGTTCCGCGTCATCTACTACTTCATTCCTGGACTAGTCGCTGGTGGTCTGTTCATGAATGAGGAGCGTGAGCTGGCCAAGCAGATAATGGTCAACATCGTTACCGCAGTGCCCAGGCTGATTAAGTTCATAATCAGCAAGTTGCGTCGCAAGTAGTTTTTACAATTCCCCGAGGAGTGTCGCGACTATGTCAACCATGAGTAACAGGGCACTTCGGTTTGGGGCACTTCGGTTTGGTGTCGCCGCTTTGCTTCTCGCCAGTGCCACAACTGTTTGGGGGCAACGCCAATTGCCTTTGGAATTGCCCTCGGAAATGCCTGCCGAACCACCCGCGTCGACGGCTTCGCAGGA
>CAYWNG010000127.1:0-7896 GCA_964458685.1 uncultured Pirellulaceae bacterium | reverse complement strand
TGGAATTGCCCTCGGAAATGCCTGCCGAACCACCCGCGTCGACGGCTTCGCAGGATTCAAGCAAGGATCAACCTCGGGAGTTCTCTGGGCCGCAGGTGGGTGAGAAGATTCTGCCTTTTAAAGTCCAGGGAGTGTTTGATCAAGCCGCCGGTCAAGAGATGGACTTTGTTGCTCAGGCTAAGGGAAAGCCCCTAGTCCTGATCTTTGTGCACGACGTGAATCGTCAGTCGATTAGCTTCACTCGAGTTCTCTCGACCTACACGTTAGGTCGTAAGCCAGAGGAACTCGCCACGGGGATCGTTTGGTTGAGCGACGATGCCACAGAGGCAGAGAGTACGCTGAAGCGAGTTCGCCATGCGCTTGGGCCGCAAGTTACTAGTGGTACCGACGAGAAGAGAGATTCAGAAGAGAAGAAAGCAGATCGCAAGGTGTCCACGGATGCTGCCGCGATTCTCAAGCTACTTCCCTCAGCTATTGGTGTTTCGCCTGAAGGTCGCGAGGGACCAGGCAGTTATGGGCTCAATCGCAAAATGACTTTGACGATCTTAATTGCCAAAGAGAACAAGGTCGAAGCAAACTTTGCGTTAGTGCAGCCCAGCTTGCAGGCTGATCTCCCCAAAGTGCTCGAGAGCATTGTCAAAGTCGCTGGAGGAAAAGTTCCAAAGCTCGACGAGCTCGACGGAATGCCCGCGATGGCTCGCCAGCCAGCAGCCGATGGACAAGCTCCCAATCTGCGGCCACTGTTACAGCCTTTGATACGCTTGGGTGCCTCCGAACACGATGTCGACAAAGCCGCCCAAGCCATCGAGAAACAAGCTCAAGAAGATCCCGCCACTCGTCGCGAACTCATCCGCATCGCCACCACCATCGTCAACGCCGGCAAGTTAGAAAACTACGGCACCCCTCGCGCGCAAGAGTATCTCACCAAGTGGTCCAAAGAGAGGTTTGGTCGCGAGAAGTGATTCTTGTAGGGCGCGTGGAGAGGTCCAACACGAATACACCTTCATCAAATCGTGCCCACGATCGAAGTCAAAGTACATGAGTTGCGTTTGTCCGACCTCGTAACACGCAATTGGGCAGCGCTTTGACTCTCGAAAGGTTTGTTACGCCGTGCGGAGTGTTGGCACTTCAATCTGTGAAACAACGGCAGAGTTCACCACACTGCGAACACGAAGGGTAAAGCGCACGGCTGCACACACCCTACAGATGAAGCAATGGCAGAGTTCGCAACCGTGCGATCAAAATTGCTCTATCGCACGGCGACACACCGTACCAAAGAGCCCCTATTTTTAGGTAGGTTCCGCACAACGAGCCTGCACTGCGGTACAATACTCCCTTCGTCTAGGCTCGACGGTGACCTGATCGCCGCTGTAAGCATCTTCGTTTTATCCCACCTACCCCACGCTATCAGGAATCAAAAATATGACGCGTCCCAACTCAATCTCTTCGCGAAGACGTTTTCTTAAAGGCGCAGCGCTGACCGCTGGCGCACTTTCGCTTCCGACTATCGTTCCGGCTTCGGCTCTTGGCCGCGATGGCAACACCGCTCCCAGCGATCGAGTTATCGTGGGCGGTATCGGTATTGGTCGACGAGGCCAGTATGACCTTGGATGTTTCTTAGAGCAGTCTGATGTTCGCTTTGCAGCGGTCTGCGACGTTAAAGAAGATCGACGACAAGCGATCAAAAAGATGGCTGACGACAAGTATGCCAATCAAGCTTGCACCATGCACAACGATTTTCGCGAAGTGCTCGACCGCGACGATATCGACGCTGTCCTAATTGCCACTGGTCCAAATTGGCATGCGACCATGTCTGCTTATGCGGCTCGCGCGGGCAAAGACATCTACTGCGAAAAGCCCTGTACGAAGAACATCAAGCAGAGCTTACAACTGGCAGAAGTCATCACTCGTACGGCTCGTATCTTCCAAGCCGGCACGCAGCGACGCAACTTGCCGCACTTTTCTTTCGCTTGTCAGTTGGCTCGTACTGGCCGACTTGGCAAGATGAAGCGCGTCTATGCGCACCCGATGGGAATGACGGCGGTGTCGAGCGGTTGGTTGCCTGCCGAACCCGAGCCTGCAACGGGAGTCGCTGATTGGAATCGCTATCTAGGGCCCGCTGCTTGGCGTCCATTCAATTCGAAGACACTGAGCGACGGCTTCAATTTCGAAAAAGGTGGAGGACTTGTCGGCGGTGGAGTGTTGGAATGGGGATCGCACACAGTCGATCTTTGCCAGTGGGCCGTCAACGATTGTCCACCACCGGTTGAATACAATCCACCGAAGGATGGCGAAATCTCCTGCAAGTATATCGATGGAGTTGAACTTATCTTCCGCGAGAAGGGTTGGATTCCTTTGGGGTCGTGCCCTGTTCGTTTTGAAGGCGAGACCGGATGGGTTGAAGCGGGCGATAGCGGCAAGATTGTTCTCAGCTCGCCTGAGCTTCTTGCGGGCCGAACTGTCGAAGAGATCGGTGGATATCCAGCGACCTTCCACGTTCGTGACTTTTTGGATTGCGTGAAGACTCGCAGTCAGCCCAAGGGCAACGCCGTCGCCGCAGCGCGAGCTCACATCGTTTGTCACGCGACCAATGTGGCTCTCTTCTTGAATCGAACCGTCAAGTTGGATTTGGAGAAGTATGAATTCATCGACGATTCTGAAGCCAATCGCCTCCGATCGGAAGCTCTGCGCGAGCCTTGGATGATTTAAGCCTCCAGATGTTGGAGTACTTCGTGTCCCCGTGGAGTTTTACGTCCTTCAAGATCTTCGAATCAAGATCGTCGAATCGGAATCTTTGAATCAAGTGCTTGTTCAATCCGCACGGATCGAACATCAATCTGAAATTGAAAAACAGTCTCTCCAATTGAGTTCACATAACCATGTCTACATTCAAAAAGTTAACTAGAAAAACACTGGTGGCCATGCTGGTGGCCAGTTTGACATTCACCGTCGTTCCAACGATCAATATCGCCAATGCTCAGCAAGCTGTCACGCTGACTTCGGAAGCCGACTTACTGAAGATCATTACTGCGGGCACCGATGGTGGCGAAAAGGCTTTGGCCTGCAAAAGACTAGCCATTTACGGTTCACCCGCATGTATTCCCGAAGTCGCCAAGCTGCTGAGCGATAAGCAACTTGCCTCTTGGGCGAGAATCACTCTGGAAGCTGTTCCTGGCGACGCATCGAAAGCTGCGCTGCGCGAAGCCGCTACCAAGCTGGACGGCGAACTGCTCGTCGGTGTCATCAATTCAATTGGCGTGCTTCGCGATGCCGAAGCGGTTGAATTGCTTACTGGCAAGTTGAAGGATGGAACTCCGGAAGTCGCCTCAGCAGCCGCCTATGCGCTAGGTCGCATTGGCAATGAAGCTGCCGCGGCATCGTTGCGTGGCTCGTTGGCTCATGCAATTCCGGCCGTACAGAACGCAGTTGCTGAAGGCTGCATCTACGCGGCTGAAAGTCTTCTCAAGGCGGGCAATACAAAACTTGCCACTGAAATTTACGACGAAGTTCGCGGCGGCAAGTTTCCTCAGCAACGCATCGTAGAAGCCACTCGAGGTGCGATTCTCGCGCGAGGCGAAAGCGGTGTACCTTTGTTGGTCGAGCAACTAAGTTCAACGAATCGCAAGCTGTTTGCTGTTGGACTTCAGACCGCTCGCGAAATGGACAGCGCTTCCTTGGGACCAGCCTTGATCGCCGAGCTTGCGAAGGCACCATCGGATCGAGCCGCTCTGATTGTCCAAGCGTTGGCCGAATTGAAGGGTAAGCCAGACCTGGTCTCGCTTCAGAAGCTGGCTGCTACGGGATCGAAGGAAGTTCGCCTGGCTGCAATTACTGTGCTCGGTCGAATTGGCGATGTGAGTTGCGTGGATTCTCTGTTGTCCGTGGCCAAGCAAAGTGCTGATCTTTCAGCCGCAGTGCGAGCTGCCCTGGTTGCACTGTCCGACGATAAGGTCGACGCCGAAATCTTGAAGCGACTTTCTTCTGCTGATAGTAAGCTGATTCTGATTGAGGTGGTTGGCTTGCGACAATTGGAAGCGACCGAAGAGTTGGTCAAGGCGGTCGACTCGAGCGATCAAGCGATCCGAGCTGCCGCGTTGCAGTCGCTTGGACAAACAGTTCCACAAGCTAAGCTATCGACATTGGTCAGCTTAGCGATCAAACCTAAGCAAGCCGCTGATGCAGAAGGTGCGATTCGCGCGCTGAAGACTGCTTCGATTCGGATGCCTGATCGCGAAGCTTGTGCCGCGACCCTGAGTGCCGCATTGAAATCGGCTCCAGCTTCGGCGAAGAGTCCGCTGCTGGAGACGATTGGTGCCGTGGGTGGTACCAAGGCTCTTGAAACCGTTCGGGAATATGCCGCTGGTAAGGATTTGGCGTTACGCGATGTGGGTACCGAACTATTGGGTAAGTGGATGACGATCGACGTCGCACCAGTTCTTTTGGACCTACATAACAATGGACCGAAGGATCAATATCAAGATCGAGCGATGCGCGGTTATGTCCGTGTGGCGCGACAGTTCGACATGCCTGACGATCAACGCATTGAAATGTGCAAGACGATTTTGTCGAACGGAAAGTTGCGTGAGCAAAAGTTGGTCTTCGACATTGTGAAGAAGTTTCCCAACACAGCGATGATTCAGCTTGCCATTGATACGCTGAAAACGCCTGAATTGGCCGAAGATGCGAAAGCCGCTCTTGCGGCGATCAAGCCAAAGCTGGGCAACAACAAGGATGCTCAGGCATTGATTGAAAAAGCCGGCATCAAGTAAGCGAGAACTCCTTTCATGATTCGCAGCATAGTTTTTGGAATTCTGTTACTCATCTTAGCTCAATCTGTTCCAGCCGACGATGTTCGCATTCCTAAAGTGCTGGTCGAAGGTTGGAAGATTGAGCTGATTGACAGCGAGCCGAATTTGGTGACTCCGGTGAGTTGCCGATTCGACTCGAAGAGCAATCTGTATGTGGTCGAGTGCCACACGCACATGCCTCCCGAAAACTATGCTGGTCCCACGGTGGATCGCGTCTATGTTTACCCCAATGTCTACAACAATCGAGACAAAGATGTTGCTGTGAACGCTCGCGTGCTCTTTTACGAGGGCAGCGTGAAGACGATGGGACTGGCCATAGATGCCAATGGCTGGGTCTACATCGCTAGTCGATCAGAGATCATTCGTGTGAAGGACACGAACAACGACTTAAAGGCGGACGTTACTGAGAAGTTGATTTCGCATCAGACCAAAGCCGACTATCCACACAATGGACTTTCGGGGCTGGCGCTGTCGAGCGATGGATACTTGTACTTTGGCCAAGGAGAGAATTTCGGCGAGAAGTTCACCATCGTTGGTACAGACGGTTCGAAGCAGCAAGGCAGCGGCGAAGGCGGTAGTGTCTATCGATGCCGACCCGATGGCAGTAGTGTCGAGCGGATCGCGACGGGAATTTGGAATCCGTTCGGCTTAGCCTTTGATCGAGAAAAGCGTTTGTGGTGCGTCGACAACGATCCCGACTCGCGACCGCCTTGTCGATTGCTGCATATTGTTCCGACGGCGGACTACGGATTTCAGTTTCGCTTTGGTAGAGCCGGAACCAATCCGCTTCTATCCTGGGACGGAGAATTGCCTGGGACATTGCCGATGTCGGCGGGAACAGGTGAAGCTCCCTGTGAAGTTGTCGAACATTTAGGCCATCTGTTGGTTTCGAGTTGGGGAGATAATCGCATCGAGCGATTTTCGCTCTCTCCCGATGGAGCAACTCTAAAGGGCAAGATGGATGTGATTGTTCAAGGCGATGCGGATTTTCGTCCGGTGAGCTTCGCAGTTGCCATAGACAAATCG
Source organism: uncultured Pirellulaceae bacterium (assembly GCA_964458685.1). Taxonomy (GTDB): domain Bacteria; phylum Planctomycetota; class Planctomycetia; order Pirellulales; family Pirellulaceae; genus Aureliella. The sequence goes on along the minus strand of CAYWNG010000127.1, from coordinate 2,062 downwards.
ACGATCTTCTTTACCGACTGGGTCGATCGCAGCTATCCGGTGCATGGTAAAGGGCGACTGTGGCGATTGACTCCTCGATACAACGGAATGGGTGGAGCCGTCAATGAGATTTCCGAGCAAGAGAAGTTGGCTCGCAAGATGTTGGATGGCAAGGCGGATGCCGTTGAGCTTCAAAAGGCCGTCAATAGCGACGACCCGTTCCTGCAAACGGCCGCAACAATCGGCAAGACGCTGCTTTCAAGTTCGCTGAATGCGAAGCCATGGAACGGAATATCGGCAATCGAACGCTCTGAAAATCTGCGCATGTTTCGCTGGCAGTCGTTAACGCAAAACGAGATGAATCCCGAGGCCCATCGTGCGGCCTATCTAGCTGAGATTGGAAAGAGTTTGCAGGATGAGGATCTTCGAGTTCGCTTGTTAGCGATTCGCTATGCGGGTGAGTCTGGTGAGAAGGCGTTGGTGCCCGAGCTAGAAAAACTGATCAGCAACAGCGCTTTGGATTCTAACGAGTTCCATCACTTGGTTTCGGCGATCAGCTTCCTCAAGACTGGATCAGCTAGCGGAGCCAAACGAGATCCGGCTCGGGATCAGATGCTGTCGAGTTTCTTCTTCGATCCGACAAAGCCCATCGAACTTCGGAAGTTAGCGCTGCGACAATTACCCGCCAATTCCAAAGAACTGGACCCGAGCAAACTTATTGAAATGCTTCGCGATCCACAAGCCAAGGAACTTCGCCACGATCTGCTGTTGTTCTTAGCTCAGCGCGGTTCCGCGAGTGTCGTAACAGCTCTGGAAGAGATCCTTCGAAGTCCAGAAGCTGATTCAAGCTTTCGCGCGGACCTCTTGGCAATTCTTGCATCGCTGCCATCGTTTCAATCGAAGTGGAACGAAACGACGGCCCGAGAACTACAAAATGTCGATTCTTCAGACGAGTATAAGAAAGAGTTGCGACGAGTTACCGAGATGCTTGACGCACTGGTATTGGGAAAGAAGAGTGCTCCCGACCAAACTAGACCGAAACGGGAAGCGATCGATCAATGGGCCAAGCTAATTGAGAGTACGACCGGGGATGCGAACCGAGGCTGGCGCGTATGGGCGAGGTCTCAATGCGTGAAATGTCACATGATCGACGGTCGAGGAGCTGAGCTTGGCCCGGATTTGTCAACTCTTGGAAAATCCGCGGATCGTAAGCGAATTTTGCAGTCGATGCTCGATCCCAGTCGCGAAGTCGCACCGCTTTTTGCGACTTGGAATATTTTGACAGTGGACGGCCGCGTGCTGACCGGTGCCAAGCTGAATGCGGGTGGTGTTGGAACGAACCTACAGTTTTTGGGTGCCGACGGAAAGACGTTCGAAGTTCCGTTAAAAGAAATTGAATCTCAGCAGGTCAGCTTTAAGTCGATCATGCCAGAGGATATAACAGACACACTTTCCGTAGACGAAATCAGCGACTTGCTTGAATTTTTGTCACGGACGAAGCGTTAAACCTTTTCTGTTTCGAGAAGATTCTTACCCGAGGAGTATGTACCCATGGCAGATTGGCGTTCGTTGTCAAAGGCGTTGGCATTGGCGGATGGAGCGATCGATACCAAAGAGACCGAGATTATCATCAAGGAATTCATGGCGGATGGAGTGCTTGACCGAAGCGAAATTGAGTGGCTTATCGATGTGCGCAATTCTTCCTCAAGTCGCGTCGATGCGTTTGACAAGTTTGTTTTCAGCGCCTTGAAGCCGATGGTTTTGGCTGACGGACAAGTCGATGCAGACGAAGCTTCTTGGCTGCGAAAGTTTATCTTCGCTGATGGCAATATCGACGCTGGTGAAAAGGCTTTCTTGGCTGACATCAAAGCTTCAGCTAAGAGTATCTGTCCAGAGTTTGCACAACTTTGTAGCGAAGCCGGTGTGTAGAGAAGTCTGCATTTAGGTCCTTTGCATTTTCTTGTCGAATTTTTCCATGAGCATCGTCAGCAGGTTGTTTGCTGGCGGTGCTTTGTCGACTCAAAGATTACTCGAATGAACTTCGGCGAATCTATTCCCGAAGCGTAGATAGAAAAAATGGCTG
>CAYWNG010000126.1:4518-12620 GCA_964458685.1 uncultured Pirellulaceae bacterium | reverse complement strand
CCAGATGGGTCGAAACGTGGACCCGATGCATCTTGGATCACCAAGGAGCGATGGGAAGCGCTGCCTAAAGAAGATCGGGAAGGATTCGCTCCTATCTCTCCCGACTTCGTGATTGAATTGCGTTCTCAATCAGACCGCATCAGTAATCTCAATAAAAAGATGTTGGACTACATCGTCAATGGGGTTCGACTTGGCTGGTTGATCGATCCATTTGAACGACGAGCGTATGTATATCGACCAAGTCAGCAGGTCGAAACTTTGTCAGAACCGGCATCATTTTCAGGTGAATCAGTCTTACCGGGGTTTGTTTTGAATTTGCAGCCGATTTGGGCGACCTAAAGCCAACAGAATTGCATTCTTGAGGTTGCTATCTTTGCTTGTTTGGGGTGGCCTCAGACGACCTGCTTTTGCTATGGAAAATCAAGAATCGTCGAGCGCATGGGCTCGTCGATTGCTAGCTTTTCAGGCATCAGGTGCAAGTATGCAACGAATTCTCTCGATCCTTCGCGCAGCTCACTGTCGTAGCACACATCACTACTTTGCCATAGATGCATTGCAACAGCTCAAGACCGCACAAGCTCAACGACTAGCCAATATCCTGCTGAAGTATCATGACGACTATCTGGTCGGCGCGAAAGCTCCAGACAGCGACTTCAAAGATTTTCAGAATCACGTTATTCATGTCGAGCAAAACAACTGGGGTGGAGCTGCGATCAAATGCCAGGAGTGGCTCGAACAAGCTCGACAGATGTTGGACGAAGGCAAGTGGAAGAAAGCCGCTTACGCATGCGGTGTCCTAAGCCATTACTTCACCGATCCCATCATGCCATTGCACACCGGGCAGAGCTCGCGAGAGACAGTGGTTCATCGCCCGATGGAGTGGAGCATCTGCAAATCGTACGACGACATTCTTGCCTATTATGTGAGTAGTGGATTGCAATGCGATTTTGCTTTGGCAAGCGATGACAAGTGGATTGGCAAAGCGGTTGTCGCTGCCGCCAGTGTCGCTCATCGTCACTACGATCGTTTGATTGCGATCTACGACCTTAAGAAAGGCGTTGCCAATCCTCGACAGGGCTTGAACGATGAAGCCATTGCGATTCTTGCCGAGCTATTCGCGTTAGCCATTCATGGATTTTCGTCCGTGCTTTCACGACTGGCCGACGAAACAACTGCACAACTTCCGCAAGTATCGCTGACCATGACTTCACTACTTGCCACGATCGACATGCCACTTGCTTGGATCGTGCGAAAGGTTTCGGACTCGCAGGAGCGACGAGCCGTACAGGCGATTCTTGCCGAGTACGACAAGACGGGCGTGTTGCGACGCACCTTGCCTGCCGAAATTGCCATGGTCGAGAAAGCGAAGATCGAACAACCCAAGCTTCGTTTCAATTTCGACAGCGATAGCGAGACCCAAAGTCCCGAACTGAAGGTCGCTGCCAAAGCACAGGACGATACTGATTCGGAACGTAGCGCATCGAAAGACACGAAAGAGTCTCGCAAGCTGGCCAGCATCGCAATTCCATCCGACGCCGTAGTTGCAGCGAGTGATTCTGCAGCGAAAGAAGCTGCACAGATCGAGCCAGCAATGCTCGAATCAGCCTCGCAACAAATGGGGATCGAATCGCCGCGTAAGGTATCAGAGCTGACTAGCGACTCGACTAACACCGCCGCATTAGAAACACAAAACCAGACGAAGAAAGCTGACGAACCAGTAGCTGACGGTCAACCCAAGTTTGTTCCGCTTTCGCAAGCTCGCACCAAACTGCGAGTCCATCGCGAGGACAACGAATCGAAGCCTACTGCAACCGCAGAGAAAAAGAAAGCAGCTTCAGCCAAGTCAAGTGAATCAACCACACAGGCTCAATCTTCACCTGTTACCGAAGAGAAGGTATCGAAAGAAACGCCACTGCGAATCGCTCCTGGTACGATGCTACCAGCAGTAGACGATCCAACCAACAATGTGCACTACGGTTCGCCTCTGGTGGAAGCTCCTTCGATTGGTCCCAAAACGGCCAAGCGATTCGAGAACATTGGAATTCGGACTATACGACAATTTGTTTCCATCAATGCCGAAGAACTGGTCGAGCGATTGGCAACGCGATGGATCACCGTCGATTTAATCCGCGACTGGCAAGATCAAGCTCGATTGGTATGCGAAGTCCCCGTGCTCAGCGGCTACCGAGCTCAACTTCTAGTTGCCGTTGGATGTCGCACCTCCTGGCAACTGCGGACCTCCAGCGCGGCCGCTCTTTACGCTCAACTTGAGCCGTTTTGCAACACAGCCGAAGGCGAGCAGATCTTGCGTTCCGCGCGCATTCCTACTGCTGAAGATGTCGAAGCATGGATCGACTCCGCCAAACAATTCGCGCGACGAAGTGTTGCTTAAGCTTTAGTTTTGAAGTTGCGCTTTTTCTGAGATTTCGGGCCGAAGGCCCAGCGATTTACCTAGCCCAGCCCAACGACGGGCTGGGTGATCAAGCTTAAGTAGGTTAAGGGCCAACGGCCCGCCGGTTTGCGTGCAAACCGGCGGGCCGTTGGCCCTTTGTTTTTCTCGCGAATTGGGTACCCAGCCCTTCAGGCTGGGCTAGGTAAACGGGCAGGGCTTCGCCCCTAAAACCAAAAAGCGCAACTTCAAAAAGCGTTAGCGAGGGACTGGCTTTTGCAAATTTTTTCGGGCCGAAGGCGTACGCGGACTCGAATGAGTCGATGGAAGATGAAGCCTAGCCGGAGCGACAATTCAGTGGAAGACATTTAGAATGTTCATCCGACGATTTTGTTGCTCAATCTTACTTCAAGGCAAAAGTGATGGCTGCCGTCTATCTCATCGCGACCATGGATACCAAAGGACTTGAACTTGCTTTCATCGCGCAGCGACTTCGCTCCGAAGGTATCTCTGCAGTCATGGTTGACGTGGGCACGTTGCATGAACCGCAAGTGACTCCCGACATTAGCCGTGATCAAGTCAGCGCTGGTCGCTTCACAGTATCCGCAAACTCGGATCGCGGATCGGCTGTTAGTCAGATGAGCGATTGGCTGACGGAGTATCTTCAAGCAGAGTTGGCTGCTGGCAAAGTTCTAGGAGTTCTGGGAATTGGCGGAAGTGGCGGAACAGCATTGATTACACGAGCGATGCGAGGACTGCGAATTGGGCTTCCCAAGCTGATGGTCAGTACGGTCGCCAGCGGCAACGTGGCGGCGTATATCGATTGTCATGACATCACCATGATGTACTCAGTAGTTGACATCGCGGGACTCAATTCAGTTTCGCAGCGGATACTCGCCAACGCGGCTGCTGCGATGGCTGGGATGGCAACGCAGAAGCCACTGGACCAGCGCGAGATCAAGCCCGCTGTCGGTATGACGATGTTTGGAGTCACCACGCCTTGCGTTAACGCAGTACGCCAACAACTTGAGTCCCAAGGCTTCGATGCATTGGCCTTCCATGCCACCGGCTCAGGAGGTCGAGCGATGGAGCAATTGGTTGCGGCTGGCTTGATCCAAGGCGTACTGGATATCACGACTACTGAAATCGCCGATGAGATTGCCGGCGGCATTTTTGCAGGCGGACCAGAGAGACTAGATCGACTGATCGCGGCGAAGATTCCGCTCGTGCTTAGCTTGGGAGCTATGGACATGGTCAACTTTGGAGCCTTGGATACTGTGCCCGAGAAGTATCGCCATCGCAAGCTGCATGTGCATAACTCGCAGATCACACTCATGCGTACCAACGTCGAAGAGAATCGCAAGATTGGCCAGTGGATGGCGAGCAAACTCAATCGTTCCACCACTCCGCTTCGCCTGCTGATCCCCGAAGGCGGTTTATCTCTCCTGGATCAGCCCGGTGGCGTCTTCCATGATCCTGAAGCGGACCAAGCGCTATTTGATTCACTTCGTGAGCATCTGCATGCCACCGACGAACGAGTGATCGAGTCTTATCCGCTGACCATTAACTCGCCCGAGTTCGTTGAAAGGCTGATCGAAGCATTTCATCGTATAGCGAGACGGTGAAAGTGCTTTTTTTCGTTTAACGGCAAGCCGCAGGCGACTGTTCTTGACATCCAATCCTACGAGGCTTGCGGTTACGCGATTTTGCGACTTTTTCTGGCATTGTTGCAGCGGCTGAGCACGCGTTACTTGCGATCACTCACGCTACGGAATACAACCAAGTGTGCTTGGTGAGTGGCTCGCCCCACGTCGCCCTCCAACCCGCCTTATTCTCGCCTACCTTTCCCTCCCGCCAATAGTCCACATCCCTCCTAGGACTGACTGTATGAAGGCAAGTCTGCCAACAGTTTGTTGTGATTCAAGATTGCTCAACAAGAGCTCTTCGAAGTCGTTCAGGCTTTGGTTCGCCTTAGCGTGCCTTCTATCGATCTCACTACCCGACAACACCAGCGCGCAGACTTCAACGACGACTGATACTACAGCTATAACTCAAGTAACGCCAATTGCGGCGGAACCCGCTTCGATTCTTGAAAGCAAGTCAGCAGATTCAAAAATTCTGTTCGATCGCTTCGAAAAGGATGTGAGAAACGTCTTGAGTACGCATTGTTATCGATGTCACAACGAAGAGCAATCTGAAGCAGGCGTGCGACTTGATCTATTGGACGGGTCGCTAAGCGAACGAAACGCGAAGCTGTGGGAGTCGATTCAAAAACAGATACTCTCGAACAAGATGCCGCCTGAGGATGAGCCGCCGCTGAGCAAAAATGAACGAGAGAAACTGCTTCAGTGGATCGAAGATGGGCTACATGAAGTTCGCTCGCGCGATATCGCGAGAAATGGCTCCATGCGCAGGCTTACTGTCGCGCAGTATCGCAACACACTTCGCGATCTGCTTGGCATCGAAGAGGACCTCACCAGTATCTTGCCTCCCGACGCCGTTTCCAAAGACGGATTTACCAACAACGCGCAGACCTTAGCGCTGTCGCCGAGTCACATCGAAGCCTTCTTTCAAATCGCCGAACGCGCTGTAGATCTCGCATTAGTCGATGAAACAACTCAGCCCACGGTGCAGAGCTTCCGTATGGATCTTGGCAAAGGTATCAACGCTCAACCTTGTCCAGACAGGCTTGTTCTTGGCGCCAACAACTTGCTCTTGGCGAATGATGATTTCGTAGTTACGGAGTTGAATCCCGACAAGCACTTCCCATACAAGCCTTTTGCGATGCAGCGGAAGTTTCGTTTCATCGAAGGTTACCAGGGCAACGACACTGTGCGTGGATGGCGAGAGTTCGATAGCATCTACCATGCGGTTTTCGCCTGCATGCGCGGGTCCGAGGGATATCCCAAAGGACGACCTTACGAAACGGTCGAGCGAGGCTTGTTGCTGCGTCCTGCAATTCCAAGTTCGGAGATCTTTGGCGAATCCAACACCTATGGTCCGCATGCGAACTTCAAGATTTCGTTGCGTGAGCTACCCGACCATGGCAAGTTTCGAGTCAAAGTCCGCGCGGCAAAGTACGACGATGGCATTCTGCTCGATCGAAACACCTTATCCGAAAGCTTGGCCGGGCCGGCTGACTATACGATCGACGGCGACTTTTCTAAGCCTCATACAATCGACATCGCGCAGGCTGGGATCTATCAAGTCGAAGTTTATCAGGGGAGGAACATCGAGCAGCGCATCATCGTCGATCGCGGTCAGCTTGACCAAGGTCTGGTGGCAGCGTGGGACTTCAATGGCGGCTTAAAGAACTCTCGTGGTTCCACGGAATTAGTCGCTCAGCCCGTTGAAACGGTTCGTACCGTTGAGTCACCTTTTGGCAGGGCGATCTCGATTGACGGCTACTCCAATTGGCTCACGGTTCCGAAGAACTCTGATATGAACTTGGGAAGCGGCGACTTTACTGTGGCAGCTTGGATTCATCCGAAGGAGTTGCGGCAAGCTGGCATCGTTTGCTTGGGCGGTTACGGGTATCGCCACGGCTGGATTCTCGATATGCCAACCAACACCGGCATACTTCGCTTAGAGACAGCCAATCGCGACCGCAAGCACAATGGTACGGTGCAATCGCCCGCTGGAATTATTAAGGTCAATCAGTGGCAACATGTAGCTGCTGTCGTCAATCGTTCGGACAAGATCGCTCGGCTGTATGTCAACGGCTATGAAGTCGCTCAAGGTCCAATCGAAAATGCCGACATATTCAATCCCGAAGTCGACCTACAAATCGGTCGAGTGCTGGATGCAGAGAAGTTTGCCGGAGAGATTGACGAAGTCTTCCTATCGCGGCGTGCTTTAACAGTCGACGAGGTTCAATTGCTTGTGGAGCCTGGGCGTGCTTTTGCGAACCCGCCGTTTCCACCGGGCATGAATGAACTACAACTGCATCTTGGCGATCGATCGTTTACAGGTCCTTTAACGCAGGCTCCGTTTCTCGCAGTACGACTTGCAGCGGGGCCGCTTACCCTACGAGCCAACTCAACTGCTTCGGAACCACTACGGCGCGTCGGACTGCGAAAGGTTGACAATGATTCCGAACTAGCCAAGCGATTCATGGCCTTTGAAAAGCGATCTCCCGAGCTTGGTGTGCATCTTGGCTTGCGACGCGATTGTGGAAGTACCATGAATCCGGTCGGTGCGGCTCAGCGCGTGTCCGAGACTGAGCCGAAGGAGTTCTACTTTGAAGGTGCCATCGCCAACTTTCCAAGCCCTGATGTCGAAAAAGACAATGTGAACTACTTGGCTGGAATTCGCGAGATTGGAGTCCGCAGCGAGTACACCGACAGTCGCGATATGCCTCGATTGCTGATTCAGAGCGTTGAGTTCGAAGGGCCATACTTTGATGCTTGGCCACCTGCATCACATCGACGCATCATGGATTCCACGATTGAAAAGTCGCAGACGGAACTCTACGCTCACGACGTCATCGAACGCTTTGCTACGCGAGCCTTTCGGCGCCCGCTGACGGATGCTGAGAAAGTCGAATTGCATTCCATATGGAAGAGTTCGTTTGCGACTAATAGCGATCTTAGTTCGAGCATCAGAGACACGTTGATCGCTGTTTTGACAAGTCCACAGTTCCTGTTCCTTATCGAAACAAGTCGCGGACCTGAAGCGGAAGTCTTGAGCGAATTCGAATTAGCGTCGAAGCTCTCTTACTTCTTGTGGAATCTGCCACCGGATCAGCAACTGTTGGAACTTGCTGAAGCCAAACAGTTGCACCCTCAGCTAGATGCGCAAGTCGACCGGCTGATTGCCGATCCGAAGTTTGCGAACTTCACTTCGCAGTTTGTGACGCAATGGCTGAGTCTTGAAAAGCTGGAGATTGTCGAGACCGATTCGAAGCGATTTCCGAAGATGACTCGAACCACCAAAGCTGAACTACAGAAGGAACCGATCGAGTTCATGCAGTATCTGTTCCGCGAGAATTTGCCTGTGCGAAACTTGATACGTTCGGATTTCTTAGTACTGAATGATGTCGTAGCGAGTTACTATGGGCTTGGTGAAGCAACAGAGAATGGACTGACCTTCGCTGCTTGGAAGACACCTAACTCTGATCTGGGAGGTCTCTTAACGCAGCCTGCTATTCTTGCGGGACTAACCGATGGTCGCGAATCGAATCCCGTCAAGCGCGGAGCTTGGTTTGCGCGTCGCATGATTGCGATGCCTCCTGACGATCCTCCGCCGAATGTTCCCAAGCTTGAGGATCTGACACAGCTTAGCATGCGCGAGAGGTTGGAGCGGCATCGCAATGTGAAGGGCTGTGCTGAGTGCCACATGGGCATTGATCCATGGGGAGTTCCCTTCGAAGAGTTCGACGCTGGGGGGCTGCGAAAGTCGCAGAAGGCTGACTCACGATCGAAACTGCCGAGCGGTGAGGAGTTATCGGACTTCGAACAGTTTCGCAAGCACCTGGAATCGCAAATGCTCAATCAAATCGCGTTCAGCTTAACCAAACATCTGACTGCCTATGCGATCGGTCGAAGTTTGACATACAATGAGCATCACCGACTGCGAGAACAGATTGCCGCGGCCAATGCAGACGAGCTACGCTTACGAGGGTTGCTCCATCAAGTCATCCGCAGTGATCCATTCCTAAAGAAGTAGCCTCCGTCGCAGCTTGAAATGTAGCCACCATCGCCAGATGGTGGAA
>CAYWNG010000126.1:0-4418 GCA_964458685.1 uncultured Pirellulaceae bacterium | reverse complement strand
GTAGCCACCATCGCCAGATGGTGGTATTTATGTAGCCACCGTCGCCAGACGGTGGAACGACCAACCTCAAACCTTTGCATCAATAGCTTTCCCTTCCACCGCTTGGCAGCGGGTGGCTACAGCATCAATAACTTTCCCTTCCACCGCTTGGCAGCGGGTGGCTACAGCAGCGGTGGCTACGCCACAGAGAGTTAACCATGAACTCACCCATAAAAATAGATCGTCGCACGGTGTTAAAAGGACTGGCTGGAACTGCACTCGCCTTACCAGCCCTTGAGGCGATGGGGCGAACTGAGGATGCTCAGCCAGCTCGCAGATTTTGTGCTATCTACACCGCCAACGGAATGTCGCTTCCTAAGCCCGAGCACGGGATCGACGAATGGTCTTGGTTTCCTCGGTTGGAGAAGGATGGCGAGTTCCAGTTTGGCAAGTCGACGGAGCCCTTAGCGCCTTTTCGGAAGCAGTTGAGTTTCTTTGCAGGCTTACAACACGACAATGGAACGAAGGCTGATCCGCACGTCTGCTCCGATATGTGGCTGACCGGAGCTCCACTGCATAACCCCAAGCCCGGCACCTACAACTCAGTGTCGCTCGACCAAGTCGTTGCGGGTCAGACAAAGCAGTATTGTCGCCAGCCGTCACTGGTGCTGAGCATCGATGCTGGAGTCGGTTTTCTTTCGCGAACCGGTACGATTTCTTACGATCAGCAGGGCCGGCCTGTGCCCGCGGAGAATCATCCGCGGCGAGTTTTCGATCGACTGTTTCGAGTCGAACAAGCGTCGCAATCGGACCAACGCAACAAGTTGAAGTCTCGCATCAAGTTAGTGGACTCTGTGGTTGATAGTGCGAATCAATTCTCGAAGTCTCTCGGTCAAAGCGATCGCGACAAGATGGATCAGTACATGACCAGCTTGAACGAGATTGAGTCGCGTTTGATCGCCTCGGAGAAGTGGATCGACATTCCGCTTAAGCCGCAAGACTATTCGCCGCTAAACTTGGATGCATCTCCCGAGGGCGAGCCGGCGGACTACTATCGCAATATGTTCGATCTGATCGCCTTAGCGTTTGACGCGGACATCACGCGATCGGTTTCATTTATGCTCAATCGCGAAGACGGTATGGGCATCAGCGATACCTTTCCACTGAAGCTTGGCCTAACGCGAACGCATCACAATCTCTCTCACGCGGGAGACAAAGACGGGCAATTGGAGTTCGCCAAGTACGATCTATTCCTCAGTCAACAGCTTGCGCACTTTTTCGGAAAGCTGCAAGCGATGCAAGATCGCGAGGGATCGGTCTTGGACAACACTATCGTGCTCTACGGCAGCGGCGCAAGCACAACTCACACGCCTCGCAATCTTCCGACACTGGTCGTCGGTGGCAACAATTTGGGACTGCGGCACGGAAAGTACTTGCAAACCGGGGAAGCTCGGATGGCTAATCTTTACTTGAGCATCCTTCATTCGCTCGGCGTCGCATCAGAGTCTTTCGCCGATAGCAACGGGACCCTGGCAACGGATGTTTTTACAAGGGCGTAGGGGAGTCGGCTTTAGTCGCGGATGCGACGAAATTTTAAAGCCTGGGACGCGAGTCCCAGGTAGGGCCATACGAACAAATGTGAGTCGCGAAGCGACGGCATTCAATGATTGATGTGCCCACGATTTGTGTCGATGAATTGCGGTTTTATGCGAATCTTCTATCGTCGCTCCGCGACTACTGACCCTCATTCGGCATTTCCTGGGACTCGCGTCCCAGGCTGTCAACTGCCGTCGCGTTCGCGACTAAAACCGACTCCTAATGAACGTTTGAAGATTGTCCTGCAAGCTTCTCGATTTTCTGCCAATCCAATAGCTCGATCGAGTTAGGCCATTGTTTAGCCAGAGCAAACCACCATCGAATATCGCGTAGAATCGCGCCTAACACAAAGCACGTGAAGGCGATTCCAATCCATTTATCTGCGAAAACGAAACAAGCGATAATCAGCACAATGTAAAGGAGCTTGAATCCGAGCCACCCTTTCCAATGGGTCTGAAGATAGTACCAGGGGCTATTGGGCGATTCACGCCGCTTAAGCAGAGCAATCGCCGTTTGCTGTACCGATAAATTCGACATGGTCCACGACTCTCAGCAACAAACTGGTTGAATGTTAGCTTGGCCCGATATCGGCCAGACAAAGTTACAGATAGATAATTTTATACTATCGAAACGCTAATGTGGGCTTTCGAGTCCTGCCAAGTCGCAAAGATTGGCTTCGACAACCGCTTGTGGGCAGCTCCAAACCAAGAAAAACAGTGCTTCACGAGCCCATCGACCGGTGGGATGTCCGTCGACAAACCCTGCTCCCTTAGCGGCTTGTAGCGCGGCCTGTGTAACGCGGAGGACCAACGAATTTGCGCGGCGACGTATTTCCGAAACGGTGATGACTTCGTGCCCCATGGTTAATCGCTCGATCTTCATACGAAGCACTTCAACATCAGCGCTCAACTTATCAGCCACAGGTCGCAGCGAACTTCGCTGTTGTGACTCGACTCGCAAGTACGCCGCTGCCCGCATGGCGTGACCGATAGCTAAGATCGAAGTGTGTAAGCCGCCCACTCCGCCACCTTTGCTTGCCGATGCGAGCAAGACATTTTCAACAGGTCCGGCGATGATCTGATCTTCGCTTAGCTCGACGCCCTCTAGTTCGACTCGATCCGTACAGCTAGCTGAAAGTGCAACCAATGACATGCCGGGCTTGCAATCGACGCCTTTCGTCGAGGTCGGAACGGCGGCCAAGATTTGTCGACCATCTTCTAATGTCGCGCCGAGAATCAACAGATCGGCGTGAGCGGCCGCAGTCACCCAAGGGGCAAAGCCCTCCAAGCGATAACCATCGGCAGTTGGGTAAGCTCGCAAGGCCGGTTCCGTGTGTTGCCGACTTGTGGAGAGCTGACTGATACCAACTGTGATAAAGCAACTACCATCGGCCAACTGCGGGCCGACTTGTTCGAGCAACTGAGAGTTTTTCGAGCTGAGTATTCGTCGCGAGGCCGCGTGCCATTGAGTCAAGATAAATGATGTCGTCAGGCAACTCTGGCTGAGACTCAGATAGCCGAGCAGGATTTGAAAGTCAGTCCACTCCCACCCGCCGTAACATTGCGGCAAGAACCAACGAAATACTCCAGCGTCGGCACAAAGCTGCATCGATCGCTCTGGCCATTTCCCCGATTCATCGACCTGCGGCGCAAGTTCGTTCAGCGGCTGGCTAATTTCGTCCAGGTACGTGACGATTTCAGTCGTTGAAGCTTGCGAACCAATAATCGGACGAAGGGGCATTGGCCGAGCAGGCATTGTTGGAGTGGAGATTGGACGCGTTGTAGTCACTGGAGGAACTGGAATCTAGCGAAATGGAGGATTTGATTGTTGAGTCTATTGAGGCGGTCTTGATACTTCCGTTTTAGTATCTCGCAAAGTGCAGAATCTGGACAGAGCAATGCAAAGGAGAGCAATGGGAAGGCTGGTCTACGGTTAGAAGTTCAGTCGCAAATTGACTTCGGTCACTTGTAACTCGAGGAAACCGAAGCCGAACGACGTTTCGGTTGGTCTCCACTCATTGTGCAGTAAACAACTTTAGGTAGATTTGTCACTCATCTTAAGACACGACTAGCTGCCATTAATCGAGAGAATCCATTCAATTCGGTCGGTTTCCAGCCAAGTATTGACATGCAAGTAGCGAATACTGCGTTTTCACCTGAGTGAGAGGATGTGCGTTAGTGGATGCCCGGCAAGAATATCAAACGCAGCTTTCAGCCGCCGAACGAACAGCGCAAGAGATCGAGAAGCAGCTTGCAACATTAGTCTGGGTTCGCACGGTTCTGTTTTTTCTCTCCGCAGGATGTTTGATCTTCGGCTATTTTGGCGAAGTAGCTCGAGCAATCAATGTCCCCTTGGGATGGTTGTTTGGTGCGGGCTTCTTAGTTGTCATTGTTTGGAACGAACATCGCCGATTGGCTCATCTATCAGCTCTGAACGATGTAGCGCTTTTCAAACGACTGATCGCACGACTGGATCGACGCTGGCAAGACTTAACGGCGGTCGAATTTCTCCCCGAGGCACCCGATCTGGCATGCAGCGACGACTTGGACGTTGCCGGTGATCACGGGCTGATGGCGCTGATGAATCTTACGGGAACGCATCCCGGTTTAAAGCAGTTGCAGGATTGGATCGCGGTGACTCCAGCGTGGCCGCAAGTCAAGCAACGTCAAGCCGCAACTCGAGCACTCACTCCCATGCGTGAGTTTCGTCTCGAGCTGATACGACGCATTGCCAATACCAATTTTGCAACGAAGATGCCTTATGGACTGGCAGACTGGGCGGCTAAGTCTTCTTGGCTAAAGCAGCATCGTTTTGCGCACTGGATAAGCTATCTCTTTCCAGCA
>CAYWNG010000125.1:0-12662 GCA_964458685.1 uncultured Pirellulaceae bacterium | reverse complement strand
TGCCTGTTCTGAAATAGTTCGCGTTGTCGTTGAAAGCAAAGTAATGGTAGTTGACGGCGTTTTGGTTGGTGGCAACAGAGTTACCTACGGCGAAGTTATCGCTGCCGAAGGATGTAATTCCACCCGTGTAAGCGCCGTTGTTCGAAAGGTCGAAGGTGTTTGTATTCTGGTTGGTACGGAACACCGTTTGGCTACCAGATTCGCCAAGTACAAAGGCTGTTTCTGCCTGGAATCCGACATTACTAATGGTCTGCGACGTTCCATTTCCCGTGTACAGCCCCACATCGAGATTGTCGCCCGCGCCGAAGGCTATCCAGTGGTAAGTAACTCCATTCGTATTCACACCGGAGTTTGTGCCGACAGTGAAACCATCACTTGTTAAGGACTGGATCGCATCGGAAATAACAGCGGTTGCCGAACCACCAACTTTCGACATATCGCCTGCCATCGTCGAAGTGCGAATGATTGTGCCATTGCTGCTCATCACGATGATGACTTCCGCTCGGAAGCCAAGCCCCGAGATCGTGCGATTGTCGATGCCGTTGCCAACATAACTGCCCGAGATCAGCAGGTTCGCCTCATTCGCAACGATGTTGCCTCCAAACTCGGAAGTCGATCCGTAGGAGCTACCAAGGTCTACAGTTGCCGTGGCAGTTACGGTACTCCCTGCTCCCAACGACACACCATTCAACACTGCACTGAATGTCGCGTTTCCATTTCCATCCGTGGTCACGCTGGTAAAGCCCAAGTATGTTCTCGCTTCACCGTAACCAGTGGACTCCGCCGTTCCATACGGATTGGTGTAAAACTCGATGCGATAAGTGGTGTTCGCTGCTGAATTGAGCTTGCCCGTGATCGTCGTGTTGCCGCCTGTCGTGGTGGCTGTCTTCAGTACAGGGAAATTTTGCAGCCCGTTG
Source organism: uncultured Pirellulaceae bacterium (assembly GCA_964458685.1). Classification (GTDB taxonomy): domain Bacteria; phylum Planctomycetota; class Planctomycetia; order Pirellulales; family Pirellulaceae; genus Aureliella. The sequence continues at coordinate 11,745 of CAYWNG010000125.1, read as the reverse complement.
GTACCGTTATCCGTATCATTGAAGTCGTTGAGTGTTGGGGTCGAGTTATTACCGCCAAGATCAATGGCCATGCTGCCATTGCTATAGAGACTGTTGCCCAAAAACGCATTTCCAGTGCCCGAACCGGAAATCTCAATTCCATCGTCACCGCTATTAGCCACGATGTTCCCATCGTTCGCTCCCGTTCCGCCAATGAGGTTGTTGCTGCCGCTGATGGTGATGGCGTCCCATGCATTGCCTAAGCTGGTCGTTCCATCGCTTCCGACTCCGAAGTAGTTTCCGCGAACCGTGTTATTGTTTCCTGAGATCCATAGCCCTCCTTGGTTACTACCGGAAATCACGTTCCGCTCCAGTGCGGTCGTTCCTCCGATAGTGTTGTTGCTTGAACCGATTTCAAGACCATATCCATCGTTGGCAACTACAGCCGTTCCTAGAGCATTCAATCCGATGATGTTCCCTTGAATCGTCGTCCCAGATGCTGATGAAGTGAGGAGAATACCATACGCCCCGCCACCCGTAGTACCTGTGCCACTGATCACGTTGCCTGCACCTGCGACACTTCCACCAATCGTGTTCCCTGAGGCCGAAGAGTAAATGCCGTACCAGCGATTGCCCACGTCGGTTGCCCCATCCGCACCTAAGCCGATGTAGTTGCCGCGAATCTGGTTGCCTGTGCTTGTTCCAGTTAAGTTGATTCCAATATTGCTCGTTCCGGAAATCACATTGCGATCCGAGGCTGATGTCCCACCGATCGTGTTGTTCGCCGAGTTCCACAGGTTCAGGCCGATGGCAACGGTGTTTGTGGCCGCAGCGTTTCCTATCGTGCTTGTGCCGATGTAGTTTCCGGCAATGATATGAGAACCAGATCCGCTTGCAGTTATCCCGTTGTTGAACCCTTGGATGACAAAGCCCCGAATAGTGCTGCCATCCGAGCCGCTGCCCAGCAAAAAGCCATCTGTAACGGTGCCAACTCCATCGGTCAGTACGATCAGTGGCGTGCCTGCAAAGTCGGATTCAGTTGCCGCATTGATGGTAACCTGGCCGGTAATCGTAGCCAAAGCAGTCGAAAGCGTAATTGTGTGGACGCCAGTTCCGGCAATATTGAAATTGATCGTATCAGCACCGGCCAATGCGTTGGCGTCAAGTATTGCTTGCCGAAGTGATCCAGCTCCGCTGTCGGCTGTTGTGGTCACCGTAAAGGTAGCTAACAAGCCTTGCCACTCATTTTGCAACGCAGCACTTACTACGACCTGCGTTTGAACATCCCCTATCTGAAACTCCAACAACCACTCCGCGCCTAGGTCCCTAGATCCGACGACATCGTCGCTCGCCGCAATATCTGCACTGGTCCAGTTCGCAATCGACTCGAGAATTGACCGGCCATCCTCACTCGATGCCAGATCGCAACCATAGAACAGAACATCTGCATCTGTTTTTAGGACTGTCGCCCACTCTCTGAAATCCTGTTCGTGTTGCTGAACGGCGTCCTTGTCATACCATGTGGACCCTAGCTTGATCGCTCGATCAGCACCGTGGGAAATCACGTGAATTGCATCAGCCTTACCCTCGAACTGGCTGAAAAACTGATTGATCTGCTCCAAGCCATCCGTTGTGGAGTCGATCAGCGCAACCTCTAGCTTCGCACCTGCGAAGCTCTGCTGCTTGAGGTCATCCAATATCTGCTGGTAATCCTCAACTCCCGTATCTACAAATACGATCTCAGTTCGGACAGATCCAGGAGTCGTTATGGTGGAGTCCGACTGCAAGTCGGAAAGGGCCGAGTCGACCAAGACAAGTGGATTCGAGCTTTCAGTAGCCAAGAGGCTCGAATCACCGACCGAATCCTCAGCACCATCGAGACCTTGCGTAAGCAGGATATTGATCTGTTCCAACTGCGAATTAAGTTCGTCCGGAAGATCAATCTGCGCGTCTGAATGGGCATCTGGTTGCAGATCAGCCCACTCGACCGGCATCACCGTTGCGCTGTAAAGCACTCGATCCTCAAGTGCGCAGGCATCCAAAGGAACGACCTGTTCATTAGGAACACTATCGAACCATTGACGCCATATCTGGCTGAACTTCTCGAGTGCGCGACTGAGACTATTTGGCAACGTAGCCCCCTGACCGATGTAACACCAAGATGAGAGCTTTCGGTCCGTTGGGCTTCAGACACAGAAAGACTATCATCTAGGTAATCGGTAAGGGTTACCCAAGATGATCGAGTTTGTTTCAAATTAACAATTCTTGGGGGCTTTGCGGATCGCGCGGGCTATACCGGTTGCGCGAGATAGTCCAGGCACGAACGCCGTTTCTACCTTTGGCCCCGCAATAGCACATTAGCGAGAGGACTTTTGACTCAAGCTTCACTCAGCCTAGTAGATGATCCAGCTCAAATTTGTGACCCCAGGTGTTTCAGCGGAGCTCGACCGCCTGAAGTCGTAAATCGATTGAGTGGCAAAAATTTCTGAGGCAGAAAAATTTCGGAAACGAATGTTTCTGCCTTCGATTTTTCTGCCATAACAAACTGCTGTTGGTCGTAGCCAATCCACCTCAACGTTCGTAATAGAGATGTCCCAGCCAGAATCGAGCGTCTGATCTCTTACACTTTCGTCCCACAATTTTGGTATAGATCGTCTACTGGGAAATCGCTTGCTTAAGCGTTGTCTTGCAACAAAATCAAGCGAATTGTCTTGAGCGAGATCTTCAGATCCAATAGAACAGAACGATTGTTGACGTACTCGACATCCTTTTCGATCATCTGATTGAAAGTCAATCGATTCTTTCCACTGACTTGCCACAAGCCCGTGACACCGGGACGAACTTCGAATCGCCTTAACTGATAGGGTTCGTAATCATCCCATTGCAATACATCCGGCCGTGGACCGATCAGACTCATCTCACCCAACAGAATGTTGAAAAGCTGAGGCAACTCGTCCAAAGAACTCTTCCGAAGTAACGCACCGCCAAAGATCAGTCGCTTTGATAGATCGGGCTTTGCTACCACGCTTCCGTTTTCGAACAGTCCGTTCAGGAACTCGCGATGATTGCTGGTTGCATCCGGACAAACATGCAGAGTCCTAAACTTGTAGATGACGAATTCTTCCCCCATTTCACCCAAGCGAACTTGCTTGAAGAGAGCTGGGCCGCCCGACGTGATGCGTATGAACAGTGCAATTAGAACAAGAACTGGAGCCAAAATCACGAGTAGTGCAGAGGCTACGACTACGTCAAAAATTCGCTTCCAAATCGGCGTAGGGCGGTGAGTGCAGATCTCAGAAAAGAGCTGTTGTTTCCTGTCGTTTTCAGAAAGAAACTCATACGAAGGGGCTGCATTTCGACTATCGAGATGGGAAGGAGCTACCGTCGCAGGCTCAACGCTGACAGCAGCCCCAACTTTTCGTGCGGGAGCTAGCATGGTTTTCTTGGCATTTACACGCGTATCAAATTTGAGTTTTGGGCAGCTGTTCCATGTTAGTCATCAAATTCGTTCTTCGATACCCAGGGAAATGGGATTAATTGCAACAACCTTTACAAATCTAGCGATTACGCTGAATTCTGCGTTAGTTTCGATTAAGGGCAAAGAACTTTGCATCGTTCTTAGGAAAACCCGCAGGCCTTTTTGGTAGCCTCCACACCCAAAAGGAGATACATTGCCGAGATTCCGGCCTGGACTTCGGCGGGCCCCCGCGCGTCGCAATCATTCTCCCCTAGAAAGTTCCCCCACAATTGTTCGCTTGTCGCGAAATTCGACCTAGGTTTGACGTGGTTGACATATGTGTCCTCGCTCAAAGGTACTATTTTTCTAACCGTGAACCACTCATGAACACTCGACGAATGCGATGGAATACCCGGCGAGCGGCTGCCGCAACGGAGCTGGCCGTGACCATCCCCGTCATCACTCTAATTGTTTTGGGAACAATCGAGACCTGCTCGATGTTGTTTCTCAAGCAAGGCTTGCGAGTTGCCGCCTACGAAGGTGCTCGTATTGCATTGGTACCAGGTTCGCAACTTGAAAACGTCCAAGCTGGCTGCAACAAGATCCTGGACGCTCGAAAGGTCAAGAACTCGACGATCACAGTGACTCCTTCCAGCTTCAGCACTCAACCCTATGGAACGATTGTTAACGTGAAGATTCAAGCTGACTGTTCGGCCAACAGCTTGCTTCTGCCTTGGATCTTCACCGGACGAAGCTTGGAGAGCGAAGTCAACATGATGATCGAAAATTAGAAAGCCCAATAGGAAAGAGTCGAATGCGAAAGTCCCCTATCGAGAATCGACAAGGCGCTGTCTTGGTACTGGTAGCCATCCTGCTTCCGGTAATGCTGATTCTTTCCGCGATGGCAATCAACTTTGCCTACATGGATCTCTGTCAAACGGAACTGTATACAGCGACTGATGCAGCAACCCGCGCTGCTGGTCGCGAATTCTCCGTTTCGCGAAATCAGACGCAGGCAATCAGCAAAGGCAAGCAACTTGCAAGCTTGAATAAAGTAGCCGGCGTTTCACTTACGCTCAGCGATTCCGATTTCGTCTTTGGGAACTCGACACGGCCTAGCTCCAATTCTCGTTACAGCTTTGATGCGGCTTCAAGCGTTAAGAACTCTGTTCAGCTTACAAGCAAACGCAGTTCAGGCACAGCAGATGGGCCAGTTCCCTTGTTCATGCCCAACCTGCTAGGCCGCAACTCAGTGAACATTACCGAGACGGCGATATCCACTTCCATCGAAGTTGATATTGCTCTTGTGCTCGATCGCTCGGGCTCGATGGCCTATGCAGTGGATGAAGTTGCCAATCCCGCTGTACCGCCCTACTCTGCTCCGCCAGGTTGGCTTTTCGGCGCTCCCGCACCACCGATCTGCCGTTGGCGAAATCTTGTCGCGTCGGTGGATGTACTTCTGAATGAAGTGGCTAACTCACCAATCGACGAGCAAGTGTCGCTGTCCACGTACAATCATCTCGCCGTAACCGACGTCAGCATGACCAACAAATACTCGCAAATTGCACTTGGATTGATGCCGTATACCAATAGCCTGAGTATGGGAGCGACGAACATCGGTGGCGGAATCATGGAAGGCATCGGTGCACTCATGCACAGCCCATCGTCTAGGCCGCATGCCGCAAAAGTTATTTTGGTCTTGACCGATGGTATCCAGAACTATGGCACAGATCCCGTGGGGTCAGCCTACGCCGCAGCCGACAACGGAATCACGATTTTTACCGTCACATTTGCCAACGAAGCTGAAATCAGTCGAATGCAACAAGTTGCAGCCATCGGGGGAGGCAAGCACTACCACGCAAGCTCGCCCGCCGCACTGACTCAAGCATTTCAAGATATAGCGAGAAGCTTGCCCACGCTTCTAACGCAATAGTTCTAACTTCGAATCAACGCTCGTGCGTCTTGAACATCCATCGAGCTCAATCAAGGTTTCAAAGTGATGCCGATAGTCTCACGACCTAGGAAAATAAACAGCGATACGCAGAGGGGAATCGTCGATCGCCGTGGAGCAGCCGCGGTTGAGTTTGCTTTAGTAGCCACAGTGTTATTCCTCTTTGTCTTTGCATCCATCGAATTCGCGCGAGTGTCAATTCTGAGACACGTTGTCGATCATGCTTCGTACGAGGCTTGTCGGATCGTCATCGTCCCTGGCGCAACAACCGCTGAAGCACAGACTCGGGTCAATACACTACTGAGCAAGTATGGAGTTAGCGGCGCGACAATCTCCGTCACCCCCAATCCGATCTTAGAAACAACTGGAGCCGTGACAGTTCAAGTGTCGGTCCCGGCAGCAAGCAATCGCTGGGGCACCGCCATCTTCTCCGGTGGCGTTAACCTAGCCTCATCGACCACATTGTTAACCGAACGCGGTCCGATGGTCGTTGCTCAAGCGCTTCCACAACCACCGCCGCCTCCGCCTCCGCCTCCGCCGCCACCTCCACCCGATCCTAATCCACCGCCACCACCTCCTCCGCCGTCGCCACCTCCGCCTCCGCCTCCGCCTCCTGATCCCAATCCACCACCGCCTCCACCGCCACAACCACCGCCGCCTCCTCCACCACCGCCACCAGATCCTACGAAAATGCTATAGACGGCAACGCAATCGAAGGTTTGGTGAAAGAGGAATCAGACGACAAGTGCGAAGTAACGCGAGAATATCGCTGAGGAAAGCTACGGCTACCCTTGGCGATCTTCGCGCCTTTAGCTGCTAGAAATTCACAGGCGATGTAGCGCGCTTCACCGTTTCGCGCATTAAGGGAATTGGCGGTTCTTTGCCAGTGAAAAGCTTGTACTGATAGGCAGCTTGTCGAACGAACATATCCAGACCGTTGATGGTTAGACAGCCTGCTTTCTTGGCTGATTTAATCAACACGGTGTTCTCGGGATTGTAGACGGTATCAAAGACAATCGTCTCCGAAGACAACTGCTCGGTAATCTCATAGGGAGTCGAATCAATGTCGGGATGCATGCCCACGGGACTACAGTTGACGATGATGCCCGGCACGACCTTGTACCGATCTTCCCAAGCAATCGCCTCGGTTTTGAGTTCCTTGGCCAGCACCTCAGTGCGAGCCAAAGTTCTACTGGCAATGGTCACCAGCGCGCCTCGTTGCTTCAAGCCATAGGCAATCGCGCGGGCTACACCACCAGCACCCAGGATCAAGACACTTCTTCCTCGAAATAGATCGTCATCGCGTTCTGTTAACTTCTGTAGGGTTTTCTGAGTGCTCAACGCTTCTTGCAAACAATCCATGGCCGCGCGGTAATCGGTGTTGTACCCAATCCCTCGAACATTGCGAAACACAACTGTATTGATTGCTCCAATCCCTTGCGCCGCCGACTCCGCTTCGTGAACGTGCTGTAGTATCGTTTCCTTATGGGGAATCGTAACACTCAAGCCGCCCACGCCGGTATCGATGCACCACTCAAAGAATTGCTTCAAATCCTCTTCTGGAATTCGAAATGGCAAGTAGCGGCAGTTCAGCCCCTGCGACGCAAAAGCCGTGTTGTGGATTAACGGACTGAGCGAATGAGCTACCGGATCAGCGACAACACCAAAGATCTGCGTTTCCGAGTTGATCTCCTTGGGGCGATAGAGATTCTTCATCTGCGCAAAGCTGATGATTCCCGGAGCAACCTTGCGCTCCGAATTCATCGCGCAGTAGGTGAACGGTGCACCGAGATAAAGGCTCATCACTCGCGTCACCGCACCAAGGTCTCCCATGCAGATTCCGATAGTCGGAACGTCGGAGTTCCTAACCAAGTTCATCATCCGTATACAGTCGTCGAATGAATTGGCTTGAGTAGCGATCTTGACGATGTCCGCATCTTTCGATTTTAGCTCAGCATGAATCTCCTCGAGATTCTCAGGCGTGCTTTCAAAGTCATGCATACTGATGATCCGCTTTGTACTGCCGTACCGCGGAATCGTATGAGCGATGTCACCTTCCAAGTCAACGTAATCCACACCAGAAGCTATCGCAGAACGCAAAATCATCGTTCGCTCAGTTTCCGAACGTCCCCATCGTCCGCCGTCCTGTGGTCGGCGGCAGGTAATGACCACAGGCGTAAAGCGTTTTCTCAGAAGCCGCCCCAAATCGACTGCGCGCCCGATGTAGTCCAACCGCAGCTCGGTCAGGTCGGCTCCTTGCTGACCCACGGCTTCAAACTCGGCGATCGTCTGTGTATGACGCGATCGAGCAACAGTTACGCACAACATGCTAAGAACTTCTCGAAAGAACGTGAGAAAAGGTGGACAAGTTTGGCCGTCTCTAAGCCGCGGCCTTGCATTGCCACTTGAGGAATCGTCGCAACAGTTCGACACCTGGCTGAGTCAAAAAACTCTCTGGATGGAACTGCCACCCCTCCAAAGGCAGGCTTCGATGGCGAACTCCCATAATAATTCGAGATCCGTCCTCCGCAGCAGTCCAAGCCGAAACCTCCAAATCTTCGGGCAAACTTGCTGGCTCAATGACCAAAGAATGGTAACGCGTGGCAATAAAGGGATTCTCCAATCCTTCGAAAAAACCCCGATTATCGTGATGAATGCGGTCAGTCTTGCCATGCATCAACTGAGGTGCCCGCACAATTTTGCCGCCCAAAGCGTGTCCGATCGACTGATGTCCCAAGCAAACACCCAAAATCGGAAATTCATCCCGCAATTGCTCGACAATCGACACACTGATCCCGGCCTCCTTGGGCGAACAGGGTCCAGGAGAGATCAGAATCTTCTCTGGGTTCGCTTGCCGAATCTCATCGACGCTGATCTTGTCATTTCGTACGACTCGAATATCCACAGTCGGATCAATCTCGCCCAACCGCTGGACCAGGTTGTAAGTGAACGAATCGTAGTTGTCCAAGACTAAAATCATGTTGCAATCTGGTACATCAAGAGTTTTTTAAGCGGAGCCTTCCAGCCAGGACACGCCTGTTGGCTCAAGAGTTCAGTCAAATTTTCAAATGCGTAGATCCACTCATTGTACGCGACATCTCGAATGCGCTAAGATCGCGTCAGGCGTTTCCAGACGTCAATCTGCAGGCGAAGACTCTTGAGAATCCCACTACGGACGTTGGTTTACTCTTCGGCGAGCAAGGCCGCAACCAGCTTTTCGATCTGCTTGTCGCCCGTCGCTCCCTCGTAGTTTAGCTCGCCTTGCCACCAAAATCGAATGTAGCCCTTCTTGTCGATGACATAAACGGTCGGCCACATCGTGTTACCCCAGCCTTTCCAGTGGGCCATACCCAAATCAAGCAATACAGGAAAGTTGAACTCTCGCTGTTTCGCAGCCTCGATCACATTTTCGGCACTGCGTTCGTTGCTGGTCTCTGGCGACTGGATGCCGATAACCTGGACTCCCTTACTGCCCAGTTTCTCCTGCCAACGCTTGTAGTGTTCGAAGTTCGCGTGACAGTTGTGGCATTCATACGCGTAGAAGTGAACCAAGACGACCTTGCCTTTGAGATCCTTTAGCTTGGGCTGAATGTCACCAAAGCTCGTGCTGCCCCAATCCAGTTCAGGTGCCAGCGGATAGATTCTGGTTAGTGACTCGGTCGCGAAAGTCGGACCGAAGAGACTTGGAAGCATTTCGATCTGCTCGCGCTGCAACGCTTCGGCCAAGCATCGCTTCGCCTCTTGCTCTTTCGCCGCTTGCAACTCCTTTTGCTTCTTCGGGTCAGGCTTAGTGGGATTGATCGAGCTAGCCAGTTTATCAGTCGCTTGAAAAATCTCTTTACAGGTACTGATCTGCACGGGATTCATCCGCAGACGCTTTTGAACATCAGGCCGCGCCAAAACGCGAATCGCTTGGGCCTGCAGTTCGAGTTGATGCAAACGCTCGAGCCCTCGCTTACCAGCTAACTTTAGCACCAACCCAGAAACCTCGCCCTCCAAGTTGGCGACGAGCGTACGCTGTTCCTCAAGCGGCAAGATTCTCGCAGGCCACCAGACTTCGTCCAATTCGCGCAGGCCCTCTTCAAACTGCTGTAGCGTGCTCGACGTTATCCCGATCTCCTTCTGAACCTCAGCGGCATGCACAAGCGGCATCACCGATTGAGGCACCAGCAGATTGTTCGGAGCAACAGGGCGATATTCAAACTCTTGCTGCGCAGGCAATTGGCAAGCAGAGCCTACAGCGATCACGCCAAAACAGCAGAGAGCGATTGAGTGGATTGGAAAAAATCTAAAATTCATCACAACAGAACCTCTTCGATTTCTTTTTGTCAGAGGAAGAGCAGGCACTATTGTGGGCGATTTTTCACATTACTGGAAGCGGGTTGAACGTAGCGGGATTCGACCGAATACCTAGTACAGCGTGACCTCTGGCGATTTCCACTAGCTCACTCCAGCACAAAATCGGTGCCCAAGGAACCAAGACCTTTGGATTCCAATCCACCGTCGTCAATTCCGTTGTCCCCTACGCTGTAAAGCAGGTACCGCTTGGGATTCCTCTGATACTTGAATCTCTCTTGAGTCGGCGAGTGCGGATCTAGCAATGCCTCCGATGGCAGAAACTCTGTGATCTCATCCAACGACTCAGGATACGAACCATGTCGCGTGAAATGCGAGTCCAAAATCAATCCGATGCTAAGAAGCCTGACCTGGGTGAGTTCCTGAGTTCGGCTTAATCGATAAGCATTAGCTGAAGCTCTTGGCGCGTTTGTTATTAGGGAAGAGAGAATCCACCGCGTCGAGCTTAACCAATGATGATTGCGATTCCAGATCTCGTCACGCTGTTCCACTACTTCGATCGACTCAAGTTGATCAAAGATCGCAATCAATTCTTGGGCAGCCGATTGGCTTTTCTCAACTGAAAAATACCTTCGATTGTTTCTAAGTTCATCGAGGAGGACAAACGCATTGGAAAGCCGTGTTACATCGTGCGCTACCAACCCGTTCGCCCTACATCGAACGGACACCTTGCAACCTTGAAGATAATAATCGCAGGCAACTTGCGGGTTTCGATCCATTTCAAAGTCGCCCGCAGCCTTAAATGCCTGCGTAGCGCTGCGAAGGTCCAATACATCGTCCATGTCTGCGTCTGTTCCGGTCAATGGCACATAGCAATCGCGGGAACTCAAATCTACCAACTGTTGCAGCAGTGGCTGTAACTCCTCAACACACTTCTGTTGATCCGTTTTGGGCAAAGATTTCCAGCGCCGCCTGTCGAATGCTTCGCCAAATCCAGTCGTGGGGATCTGCTTACCAATCTCGATGATTTGTGAATAGGTATTCTCAGTTGAATTGCGTTGCGGAAACGAGTTTGGCTTCAATAGGCCCGCCATCACCCACAGTGGAAGTGCGGCAACAAGGAACCAAACGAAGAATCTGCATAGGCGCCCCATGACTTGTGAGGAGAACTGAACACCGGCAACTACGAACAATAGAAGGGTTGCCAATAACCCGACAGGAAACCACAAGACGATTGGACGATCCACAGGGAAGAAGATTGAATTAGGTGGCCATCCAACCAAAACCTCCGGGATGAAGTTACCAAGGAGAAAGTCCATCCAAGCCGGGAGTGAAAATGCGGCTACCGACAGAACGGCGGCTACTACCCAGATGCTTCGGCGCACGATCTTCGATGGATTGTTGAGACGTTTCAACAAATAAGCTTGCAGTAAAAAGAAGACTGCTGCGACACTGCCAGCAAGCGGTACGACCAAAATTGAAATCCACGCCTCGCTGTTCAACGTAGGGCTCGAAATCACCAAAGCGGTCAAGAATCCAATCGCTGAAGTTGCACCAAATAGGAATCTAAGATCGAATCGAATCCCCCTTGAAAGCTTTGACCTCTCGGAATCAGACTCAACCATTCCAGAGTCTCTTGAATTTGGCAATGCCGCAGCCAAACAAACTACAAAGTACTGAATCGATAGGATCAAGATCAGCTCGTAAGCTGTCTTCAGAGCAAGAAGACTAATCACCAATGGAAAGATCATCAGTCGAAAGAAGCGCAGTCGATGCGGCTTTGTCGCTTCGATGGCAATTAAATTCACCAGAGCTTGAGTTGATGCGACAAGCCAAACAACCAGCATGAGGTAAAGTGCTACTTCCGTACTCATCGGAGACGTTCCTATTCCAACGCCAGATCATTTGGCCAAATTCCATTGCCGATGGAAGTGTCACCGCCGTCGTCAATCCCGTTTTCCCCCACGCTGTAAAGAGTGTAGCTGGTTGCCGTCTTTTGATACTTGAACTTTTGTGGATTCGCTGAAAACGGGTCGACCCAAGCTGGCGAAGGCAGGTAATG
>CAYWNG010000124.1:11412-12677 GCA_964458685.1 uncultured Pirellulaceae bacterium | reverse complement strand
ACGGCTGGGCCACCGTTGAGCGAGTAAGTGCCGCTATTGGGCCCTGTCGCATTGACGACCAACGTATCCGCGCCGGCGGTGCCAACGACCGTCAGCGACTGCAAAAGTACAGCCAAGCCGGTTATCACCATACTGCCGTCACCGATCGTGCCTAGGTTGGTCGCTGCACCTGTTGACAGATTGATAGACACCAAGCCGCTATCGCCAGAAGGACTGTTGACTCTTGTGGCTAAGAAACCGACTGTTGAGCCGCTGCCAATATCAAACGGGGTTGTTCCGTAGGCGCGGACTTGAGAGAAAGGAGTTAGTCGAGTGATGACCCCGCCATTGGGCGAAGGGCTACCATCGATGCCGCCAATGGTGGCCAGCCTATCAGTGTGATATTCATAGGCATAGAGCGTCGTCAGCGACGCGCCTTCATTGCGATCATAAGCTATCCCGCGCACCTCAAATGCTGTAGATGCTGTGAGTGTCGTGTCGGTGGCCAACAGGCTCCCATCATTGGGGTTCAAACGTAAGTTTGCATTCGAGGAGTTTACGACTCGAATACGGTCAGCCGTGGGATCGAAATCGATTTCCCAGTATTCCGCATCGTTAAGCGGGTTACTAAGCGCAGGACCGACCGGTGTAGCGACTGCATTGGCTGTATTCAATTGGTAAAGTCGTCCGGTCTGTGTTTGACCGTTATCGACAATACCCAATGCATAGAGCTGTCCTGTGGCTGGACGAAAGTCGATGCCCTGCACAGTTGTGTTTGCATCAAGTCCCGTGATGCCAATCGATGTAGCAATCGTGCCTGGTGTATCGCTATCAAACGTCAACAATTGATTGCTGGAACTCACCGCATACAACGTGGCCAACACTCGGCGCTCTTCTAGCGACTCAATGTGGAACGTTCGCGACTTCTGAGTCGGGCTATTCGAATTCCAATACTTATTCCACAGGTCAATGAACTTTCGGCGCGCGCGACTTCGACGGGATGATTTAGAACTGGTCATCGGTGAGGCTCATGAGGTGAAACTAAGAAGTGCAAGTACCGCAGTAGTAGAATCCGCACCTTTGGCAAAGTCAACCTTTTGACAGCATTCAAATCCACCCCTCTCTGCGAGGGGGCAGCCAAAATCAATATTCTCCTGTCCCTGAAGAACCTAAAAAACAGCAAATTCCGCACGAATTTTCATGCTGCCTGCCCCAAGCGGGAATTCAGCCAAGTCGCGATTTTCCAAAAATCAATTCTCAAAAACGGGGAAACCACACCCAGAACG
>CAYWNG010000124.1:0-11402 GCA_964458685.1 uncultured Pirellulaceae bacterium | reverse complement strand
CTCTGGAATTCTGATCTGGCGACGGAAAGAGGAGATTGCAAGAATCTGGCGACACACCACTCTTTTCCGAAGTATGGAGACTGTTAAGTGAAACGACGTGGCCAAGCTAACGACCAGGAATCACGAAAATCAGGCAAGAAATCCAGAATGGGTTGGTTCACCAAACTGGCCATTCTTAGTCTGTTGTTCTTTATTGGACTTGCAGTTCTCGCGCCTACCTTTCTTGGCTCGGCATCGACTGTGAACTGGGCTATAGCGTCCTTCGCAGGTCTAGATCCACTAAAGGCTCAGGTAACTGAAGTTCAGTTGGGCTGGTTCCATCCTGTTGCGATCAAGGGCCTTACATTAACTGATGCGTCGGGACAACAAGTTGCCAAAGTTGATTCGATTACAACGGAGAAGGGACTTCTCGGTTGGATCACCAACTCAAGCAATCTTGGAACCGTTCGCGTTGATGGAGCGGAAGCAACTGTTGTCGCTGGCGGTGGTACCACAAACATCGAACAAGCTCTCGCAAGCTATCTCAACAAAAATTCTTCTAAGCCAAGCAGTAGTTCATCCAGTTCAGGCTCACTACCTGGTGGCAACATCGAGATCACTAACACAAAACTAATGTTAGTGGAGCAGGGTAGGCCAGAGCGATGGATCGTCGAGATCCCAACGCTCAAAACACAACTACCTAAGTCCAATCAGCTCTTCGGCCCCACAGAAATCATGGTTCGGATCGGCGATGCGAGTGGGACAATCAAGGGCAACATCGGCGAACTAAGCGCGAATGCAGAGCAGGCCGAAGACGGAAGCATCCAACTTCGCGCGAAGCTGAATGAACTGCCGCTGGAGATTGTCCACATACTTCGAGCTCGACTGCCCGACTTGCCTATCGAAAATGCGGCAGGTCGCGTCACGGGTAACTTGAGTGGCTCGGCAGTCAGAGCGGATAAATTCGTATTTGATCTTCAACAGTTACAAATCACTAACCTCGCTGTTCAAGCGCCAACATTAGTCGGTCCCACACCAGCTAGACTGAATACCATCGTCGCAGCAGGTCGTTTATCGCTGGCCGATAAAGTGATGCGACTACAGAATGGTGACTTGGGCTGCGACTTCGCGCGCGTTCAAGCTACCGCGGAAATTCCATGGCCAATGCAAGTTCCAACGGCAGCCAATCCATTCCTGGCAGGTGCTAATATTGCCGCCAGTGGACAAGTGGATCTACCTAAGCTGGTCACAGCCGCTCAATCGCTGGTTCCCATGCGTCCCGACACACAACTGCGGTCTGGGCAAGTGCAGTTTGTGGTTCAGCATAAGTCTGCCGACCAACCGTTGGCTCAAGCTAAGTTCGTTTTGTCAGGCCTGGAAGCGCAATCAGGCGGTCAAGCCATTCGTTGGAACGAGCCTGTCTCGGTCGAACTATCGGCTCTATCGCAAAAGTCCGGTCCACAGTTTGGTGTCAATGCGGCGGCTGAGTTCTGCAATGTTCAAGGCCAAGGCACGATCGAAAATGGAACCGTCACAGGCAATGTCGATCTTGAACTATTGCATCGAAGGCTGAGTCAGTTTGTGACGCTACCGATTGCATCGATGACTGGCAGTGCCAAGATGAATTTGCAATGGAACATGGACGCCAATCAGCTTGTCGCTGCGAAAGGCAACTTACAAACGGCTCCGGTAACCATCACGACCTCTACCGGAGGTCAAATGCAAGAACCCGCATGGCAAGGCAAGTTCGATGCAGCCATGCAACTCCGCCAAGGCACGCCGACTTCAATCAATCAAATGCACTTGGAGATGGTGGCTAGCGACGAACAAGTCGTTCTAGACTTGCACGAGCCCCTTTCTCTCGCAACAGCACCAGCCGGCCAACCTTCGCGACCATCAGCATTCAATCTCAGCGTTACTGGCAATCTAACTAACTTCAAACATCGCGCGATTGTTTGGCTGAGTGAGCCGCCGCAAATGCAGGTTGAAGGAATGATCAAACTAGCCGTGTCGGGAAAGATCGATATGGCTCACGTTGAAGTCCAACAGGCTAATTGGGATATTCAGCCGCTTAAACTTCTAGTAGCGGATATGGCCTTTGCCGAGCCGCAAGTGATCGGAAACTTCAAAGGTAAAGTTGACTCAAGCGACCTCACCAAGCTGGAAATCGAACAGCTCAACTTGCAGTCTAGTTCGTTTTCATTAGTTGCCAAGGATCAAGCCGCCGACAACAACGCGCGACGAGGGCAAGCAACCTGCGTTGCCGACCTGCAACGGCTTTTGAAGAACTCGAATGTTCTAGCTTCAAGCCAACCTGCTAAGCCTGGTCAGCCCGCCGCGTCCTCGTACGCCGCAACGGGGCAACTGCAAGCTGGTCTTGCTTGGGTTGTGAGTGCATCGGGTGCTGAGTTCCGCTTGCAAGCCAACGGAAAAGATCTAGTGCTATTGAGCAGCTCGCCTACGGCACCTACACCAGCACCATTATGGGCAGAGAATCAACTTGTAATCGCCGCCGATGGACGATGGGTAGCAGCAACTGGCGGTGTCACCATAGAACCGATGGATGTGCAAACACCATGGATGAACTATCGTGGCAAGTTGTCCTACGGTTCAGGCGAAAAGGGCCAAGATTTGCTGTTGGTCGGACAAGCCGTGTATGACGCTGGACAGCTATCGCAGAAGATTGGCCCTATGACTGGGAATAATGTCCAGTTGGCAGGTCAACATACCATGCCCGTCGAAGTCAATTGGCATCGCAATGTTAACGACACAACCACTCCCGCGCTCGCCGGACTGCGCGCAAGTGCTCGCGTTGGTTGGGAGCAAGCTCGCGTGATCGGTATCGAAGTCGGTAAGGCCGATGTACCCGTCAATATCAACGCCGGTGTACTGACTACTGCCGCTGAGATCCCTGTAAGCCAAGGGGTGCTGCGCTGGGATCTCGTCAGCGATCTCACCAAAGAACAACTGATCATTCAGCAGAAGCCGATGACGGTTCTCGAAAATGTAGCCATCACTCCCGAGATGTGCAGCGGGTGGCTCAAGTATGTCGCTCCACTAGTCGCCGAAACAACTAGCGTGAATGGACAGTTAAGCCTAGCGATTCAGCGAGCGGAATTGATGCCCATGGATCTGACCAAGCAAACCGTTGAAGGCCTTTTGACAATGCACAAGGCGGAAGTGGGCCCTGGTCCGCTCTCCAATGAAGTGATCGGAATTGCAAAGCAGATCGAGCAGATTCGCAAACAAGACTTAACACAGCCCGTTAGCGGACAGACCAAAGCTTGGTTAACTTTGCCAGAGCAAAGAATCAGCTTTGCGATGGTTGATGGTCGAGTCCATCACCGCGACTTGAAGGTCGACATTGGCGATGCAACGCTGATGACCGCAGGATCGGTTGGTGTCAATGGGCAGCTTGAGCTGTTAGCATCGATGCCAATTCCGGATAAGTGGACCGACAGAGGTCCGATGCTTGCCGCACTCAAAGGCCAATCGTTGCAGTTTCCGGTTCGCGGCACAATCTCCAGGCCTCAAATGGACGCTTCGATGTTAGGTCAGCTCGGCCGACAAGCCATTATGAACACCGGACAGAATCTGATTCAGCAGCAGCTCAACAAGGGGCTCGACAAGCTCTTCAAGTAGCAGCGCCTACGTTTTGAATCCTACAGGCTAGGAGATCGGTGCGACTTGGTAACTAGCCGACACGCGTTAGCGTTCGGTTTACTTGGATTTGCGTCAGTGTTGATGGCAGATCATCCGCATCACACTGTTCGAGAAAACCGGACGCTAACGCGTTGCGGCTGGTCTTAAAGTGAATTGAGTTGGTCGGTCAAAGCGTGATCCATGGTACATAAACAAAAAACGGCTCAGTTTCCTGAGCCGTTTTTCCGTTTGTCAACCAAACAGTCAAATTACTGCTGGATTCGCAGACGCTTTTGAATGTCTGTTTCGAGAACGCCGAAGACTGCTTCGTGGCGTTGAACAGACATTTGCAGAGCGGCCAGAAGTCGCTTTGCTGTGTAGAAATTCATGATAACGCGTTGTGTGACGTGAATTGGGTCCTTTGGAACTCCGACTGGTTGTGGATTCAAACCGAAGTCAACGATCAGCTCTTCTGGTGATCCAGTAACTCGGCAGAAGTTGGCATAGTTTGCCAACGCTTTAGAATCGTCTACATGAACTTGAACTTGTTGTGGTTGAGCTTGCGCTGGGGCTGCTGGAGCCTCTGGTGCTGCTGACTCTGCTTGTGACATTTACCTGTTCTCCTCTTTGGGACTTTTCGAATTGTACGACACACCACCCTGATGAGCCGTGATCGTCACTCACAAGTGACAATGTACTTTGTGTGGTTATTGCCAAGGCTTGAATAGCATCATCGGCAATTAACTCTTCTAAATTTCTAAACGGAAGGTTCGGGCGAGGAATCGATACACGCGCCAACCTAGCGACTTCCAACCGACGTAAATTCTTGCCTCACCGCGATAACCGATGCGAGCGGGCACATCGACATTCTCAAGCGGCACTCGAGCTTGATAGGATGTACTGATTGGACGCAACTTACCGCTTGGCGACATTTCTGTGTTCAATCCACCACCGGCTTGCAGTGCAATGCTCTCCGGAACTTCTTGCATTTCTCGCTCGGAAATTTTCGCTATCTTGCCATAGAAGGTTTTCATTCGAGCTGATTCGAGCATGATCTCGACATCGTGCGTTTCCTTCACCAAGTCGATATCGTGCTGGTCGACAACCAGGATGGCGTCCCATGCATTGGGTTGACCGATCAAGCAAAGCAGATCTGATTCAGAGAAGTAAGCGTCTTGATTCTTGCCATCGAAGGGGCTATCGCTCCAGGTCGGCAACTGCTCTTCCTCTTCCACCTGCTTTGGAACTGGCTTAGGAGGCGGTGGCAAAATGACTCCTGCGTTCTTGGCTACGACGTTCAGTTGTGCGATCCGCTTTTGGAATTCATCCACCAAGGCTTGCTTAGATTCAACGATTTCCTGCTGCGTTTCAATTTGACGGCGAGACTCTTCAATCCGGGACTGAGTTTGTAGAACTTGTAGCTTCTTTTGAGCTTGCTCCAATTCACCCATGTACTTGGTTAATTGAAGTCTATCGGACAAGCTATCCAAAGTTGCAATTGTCTCGCCGACCTGAACCATGTCTCCCGGTTGCTTGCTCCAACCTACCAGTCGGCCTGGAACCATCGCAAAGACCTGTTCGGTGTTTTGCGGTTGGATCTCGACTGGGCACGCCACATGGTATGGCAGCGGAAGCCAAATGAACGCCGCCAAGATAACAGCAGCAATAGCACTGGACGTCAAAATGTTTTTTCGTTTCATCCTACTTGCTCTTCCAGGAGTCCTGAAGAATTTGATGATTTCCCAAACTGGCTTGACAATCATTCCCACGATACCCGCAAACGCCACAGTTCGACCGATGGCTTGCAAGCCGTAGGGCTCGAGCACTTCGATCAGGAACATCGTGATTGAGAACACAACGACCCAGCGGTAAACGACCGACGCGATCGTGTAGAGTCCGAACCAGAACTTATGCTTGTGTGGCAAGAATGGATTGTCTTGCAGTTGTAAGCCTAGACAGTTAGTTTGGAACCATCGCTTAAGAATTTCCGTTGCCTTCTGACGAAGGTTGGGAATCTCCATGATGTCCATCAGAATGTAGTAACCGTCAAAACGCAGCAACGGATTGCCATTGAACACAACGGTACTGACCGAACAGATAAACATCACCGACAAGCAAAGGAAGTTGAACATCCCCGGCTCGCTAAACCACCAAAGGTACGTGGCAATCGACGCCAACGTGAGTTCGACGTACATTCCCGCAGCACCAATAAACACGCGATGCCATTTATTGGGAAGCATCCACGAATCGGAAACATTGCAATACAAGCAAGGCGTGAACACGAGGAACATCAGTCCCATCTCGTGACACTCGCCGCCATACCGTTTACAACTCAGTCCGTGGCCGAATTCGTGCAGGATCTTCACCACAGCCATCGTCACGCCTAGATAGATCCAGTTATGCGCGGCAAAGAACTGTTCGAAAGTCGGCAACTTGCTTTGAAATTGCTGCAAATTCGCCAGCAGCAAAACAACGGCGCTCAATCCAAACATAGCCACGAAGAAAAGGGCTGGCAGTGTGAAATACCACCACGTGAACGGATTGAGGAAGTTGAGTATTCGTTCGGGATCGATTCCGCGAAATCGCAATGCAAAAACGTTCGAGAGTTTACTAAACAGTTCACGACGCTTCTTTTCATCGCCGCGTCGTCGCAGTTGTCGACCTTGTCCCGTTGCTTCAGAGATCACCAGTCCACTGCGGTGCAACATGCCGATGAACTGTTGCAGATCTTGAAGTGTGATTCGCTGCGGTGCGAACTCGGCTTGGAATCGCTCCTTGATCTGCTGGAGACTGGTCTTGCCGTCCAGCATGTTCAGAATCGCGTACTCTTCGTCATGAAATCGATAGTAATTCAATCCCACTGGCTCCTTCACGACCCAATAGCTACGACCGTGATAGATATGTCGCTTAGCATCCAAATCCGGCCGACAGCGCACCCGAAGTGGACGCATTGCGCTGTTGACTAAACTGTCGGCCATTGTTGTCATGTCAGATCGAATTCCTATCGATAGAGATGGACTTGGACTGTTACGTTGAAAGGGAGGTCAGAAAACTATTCGACAACAATCATAACGCGAGCTGGAAGACCGTCGCGAAGAATCCATGAGTTACCAATTCGCTCATTCTTGAATTTCGCTGACACACGAACACGATCGCTACTATCGATGTCACTGCTAACGAAACTGATCGTTGATTCAGCCGAATGTTGTTGGGTTGGAGTGATGTCTACCGAGACGCGAATCTTGGCGCCTTCAAGACTTGGAATCGAAAGGCCTCGATCGTAAATGTCCTTGATTTTGACATACCCCGTGACCTTCATTTCCGCCATGTGGTGAATTTTCATCACGGGTTCACCAGCCTTGATCCAAGCTCCTTGATCTTTCATGCGTTCGTTCACATAGGCATCCCATGGGGCCACGATGTCGTACAGACCAAGCTGTACTTTTGCTGCATTCTGTTCCGCCTGTGCGACTAATGCGGCTAATTGATCAGTCTGGTGCGTTACCGACGCGACTTCGATTTGAAGCATGGCCTTCTTGGCCTCCAATCCCTTGCGACGAACTGCAATCTCGCTAGTTACACGCTTGGAGAACATCTGTAGCTCTTTGTCGTACTCGTTTTGAGCTACTTCGTAAGTTGCTTCAGCGAATCGCACTTCAGCATCCTGCTCGGCCTTCTTCTGTGCGGATTCAAGCTTTCGCGAGGCAACTTCGACTTGCGCCTGAGCGACTCGATTATCGATTCGGAAGAGTACTCCATCCTTAGGAACTGCCGAGCCTTCCTCAACTGCCATCTCTTGGATCAGTCCATCGGCCTGAGCGGCTACGTCGATCTTGCGAAGGCACTCAACGCGAAACTCCGAGTTGTAGAACTCGAGCGTCTTGGAACCGCCTGGGGTACTTTGCTGTGAGCCAAAATTGCGTTGAGGCGCTTGTCCAAAGCCTACGGAAGCCGCTGCCAGCACGACACACAAGCCGAAAGCAGCCGCTAATGCAAATCTGTTACGCATGTTTAGAAACTCCGACAACCTAAGATCAAGGAACAAACTCAAACAACTCGGAAACAAACGATTGGTTTAGAAGTACTGGAAGACAACTTTGGCCTGGAACCACTCGACCACTTCATGGAACCACACAAACGCTGCCGAAGCGCGACCACAATTCACTTTACCAATGACGGTGGTGTTCGGACGAAGTTTAACTTCCTTCACCAACTCTTTCATCGAATCAGGTTCGACGCGCATTTTCACAACAGGGCCATCTTCGGTATCCAGTTGTGCCCGCTTGTGAATCGCATTGAGTGGAAGCTTGCCTGTTAGTTCGTTGGACGCATCGGAGGCTAGAACATAGGCGACATTCAGTGGCTCGCCATTCTTCTCTTTGATTTGCTTGCCTACAGCATCATCCAAATGCTTCATCCGCTTTTCAGGCATCAGTAGTTCCACCTCCCAGTCTTGGTCGGTGTCAGCAATATTCACCAGTACTTGACCAGTGACCACGGGACGTTGGCGAAGTTTCTCTGCCAATTTCCAATCCATTACGATGCCATTGATTGGGCTAACACGAATCAGTTGCGAGCGACGTTCTTCGAGCAATTTCTTCTGGGCGTCAAGAGAAGCCTTTTGAATGTAAAGCTCATCGGCCTGACCCGCATACTGACTGCGCTCAGCCTCTGCGATGCGGTTGTTACTAGCCATTCGCGCTATCGATTCGTACCGTGAGCGTACGGAGTCCAGTTCGCCAATTACGCGTTCGTATTCAATGTCTAGTTCTCGATTGCGGAGTTTTACCAGTGGTTGTCCGGCTTTCACTTCATCGCCATGGTCGACCAGCACATCTTCGATTTCACCATTCTCATGGGCAAAGACCTGTCGCTGAACTTTAGGGCGAAGTGTTCCATTGGATTTCAGATTGAAGTCAATCTTCACCAAGAACAGTCCCAGCAAAATCACTGCGGTCAGGGCAAGCACCGTCATCGTCTTGGGAAACGCCGAGCCGCGGAACAACCATGTGGCTCGTGTCAGTACCTTGAGCACTGGCATACCGAACAAGTCACTGTGAGCCAGCGAATTGTTCAGCGCACGAGCTGCATGTTCGTAGACCAAGTCGCAACGAGCCTTTAGGACATCGTTGGGAACTTGACTTTCAATCTGCTCGATGATCAAGGCACCGATGATCTCGTTCTTATTCGCGCCTTCGCGAACGACATTTTGTTTAGATTGAACGTCACCAGCAACCAACTTCTCAGGGCGACGAATAGGCAAGACAACGATCGATCTTCCGTGGGAAAGATCCACATAGTCTTCGACGGCTTCCTCAAGTTGTGGTGGCAAATCTTCGACCGATCCGTCGTACCACAACGATTCACCCGCGGCAATCACGCGACTGGCCAAGGCATTCAGTGATGTGACAATATTCGAGCGACTTTCGATCGTATCCTGGCCGCTAATCGCCTCAACTTTGCAATTCTTGCCACGCTTGATTGCCACACTGACTCGGTCGCAACCGATCAATTGTCGGCCTTCGTTAGCGATCGTAAAAGCTGTATCGCGAGCGTCTAGATTATCGTGAGCCAGACGAGCGAAGTGGTCCGCTTGTTGCCACATGTGCTGTCGGTCGGCAACTCGCTGCAGGTTGTGGCCCTTGAGCCATTCGCCGATCAGTCCGGCCATCTGCTCAAGAAATCGTTGGTAGCCCTTTTGTACGTTGGGGGCCGAGTCGGGGCGCTGGAAGACTTCGATCATTCCCGTCGTTTGCTTACCGGTCGAAAGCGGCGCTACGACTAGAAGATACTGAGTTGGATTGCCTTCCTGCTGGTCTTGGCCCAGCATTGAGAACG
The DNA here is from genome assembly GCA_964458685.1 of uncultured Pirellulaceae bacterium. Taxonomy (GTDB): domain Bacteria; phylum Planctomycetota; class Planctomycetia; order Pirellulales; family Pirellulaceae; genus Aureliella. The sequence goes on along the minus strand of CAYWNG010000124.1, from coordinate 1,943 downwards.
CCGGCACAAGCTCGCTTTTGCCGCGTTGAAACAGCCGTGTCAACAAACGACCGTGCTTGAGAGCGTCTTCGTTTTCGGCTTCAACAAGATTGGCGTTGATGTTGATTTGGTAGCTTAGTCGCAGACCTGTGGCTTCGTCCAACAACCAAATAGCACCACCGACCGCCGCTAAGGCGTCGACAATGCGCTTCAAGACTGCAGGGAAGTACTCCTCGGCAGGGACTTCGCTGCGAGACATATCAGCAATCTCGTTAATCAACCCACGAATCTGCTGTTTGGTCTGCTCAACCGACTCTGGGGATGGCGCGGAGGACATGCGAACCTTCACTGTTGAGATAGGACAATGTCAATTTGGAACTGGTAGCTTTTCAGCTTGAAGCGAACCGCGAGAAATCTCGTCGAGCTATCGACAATAAGCAGCCTGAGCCCGCCTTCCAACGGTTTTCCGGTCGCAAACGAAAGGCCAAGCCAAAATGGTCGCAGGCGGTGACGGTTATACCAATTGCGAGTTCGGTCGGCGAATTCGAAATGCTGGCGTTGTGGGGCGAATCAGCAGAAATACTGCCTGTTTCCAGTCTTTTTGCCAGACTGGCAGATTCGCGATCTTGGTTCGAATCAAACTGTTGCTTTATGTTACTACAAAGAGTATAAACATTACAACAGATTTAATCAAATAGCAGCTTTGGGGGGATCGGCACTTTTTCTGGATTGTTTAGGCTTGCCAGCCGCAAGCACAATCCAATCCGAACAGCTTCTCCACAATTCGCTTCCAATGAGCGATGATGAGTGGCTGAAGACGATCCTCAACAACGTTCCGCCAGCAAGAACTAACCCAGAGAGCCTGGAAACGCGATCCTGTGGTCAACTTGAACCTCAACTCGAATGAAGCACGCACGGAAGCACGCAGTTCATGAATGCGTTAATTGAGCAAACCTTTGCCGAACTCCCCGACTCCAGCGGGTCGACCGACCAAGTGCGGCTGTTGGCAGACTTGATCGATAGCGACTTGCCTCTACAGTCCTTCCTGGAGCAGCTTCTTCCGCAGCTTTGCAGCCTCTACAAGGCTCCCGCAGCCGTGGCTTGGATGAAGACCCAAGGAGCCGTTTTTGGTGTGCGCTACCGCATGGAGGCCTTTCTCTCGACCATCGCCGAACAAAAACGTCACGAGCGATTGGTGCAGATCGTTTGGCAACAAAAACAACCGACTCTTGCCGAACCAACAGAAGCCGCCAACACGACCAGCAACGCCAACGAGACTGGTGGCGAAGCTAACAATCCAACCAGCCACCGCTTGCTGTTCGCACCTATCATTCACTTGGGTGAACCTATTGCACTCTTAGAGATCGTCCTGCCAGCGCATTCCGAGCCTTTGAATGCGACATCGAGACAACTCTTTCTGCGCAGCGCAAAGCTTGTTGCCGAACGAGTCTATGGCGGATTGAAGAGTCGCATGACCATGCCCGCTGCGAATGTTGCGCGAGCGGAGGCAGAGCTTGGTAAGCTGTCCAACGATATCCTAATGCTGCACCAGCAGATTCAAAAGACGATCGAAGCGAGACTTGCGCAGTTCCATGGCTGGAGTTTTGGATCGCTGAGCGAAAATCAAGAGTTCGCCAAGATGGTCCATCAGATCTTAGAAAGCCATGGCCTGCGCGTGATTTGCCCCGAATGCGGACATCCCGCTATTCTCCGATGCCTCCGCGCGGGGAACGCTAAGAATGGTGTCTTTGTCTTCGATCACTACCTCGACTCGGGGCGTACATTCCATGGCGGCCCGACTACTGTTCCACTGCTGAAGATCATCGCCAAACCCGCGAGGCGCGGTGCTTCTCAACAAGCCGAGTAGCGTACATCGCTTCTATGTTTTGAAGTTGCGCTTTTTCTGGGCTTTCGGGCCGAAGGCCCAGCGATTTACCTAGCCCAGCCCAACGGGCTGGGTGATC
>CAYWNG010000123.1:0-12678 GCA_964458685.1 uncultured Pirellulaceae bacterium | reverse complement strand
AACTAGCAGTCGGGTCTCGTGCTAGTGCTCGTGCTAGAATACAGTCCTCAAGAAACTTAAGATCAAAGCAGTCGCCTGCGGCTTGCCGTTAAACGATTTTGCCTGAGACTAAGCGGTTGGGAAAGAATTGCGTGACTGTTGAAGCTAAGTTGTGTCGCGGGAACGCAGTCGCCTGCGGCTTGCCGTTAAACGCCGTTAAACGATTACTGCGGGAAATGAACGCGGGCGAATTCAACTGACTTTAGGAAACTGACTCTAAGACTTAATCCATGTCGTACTTTGAACGGTTGGCGAAAGAGTGGCAATCGCGAGCAGGCGAACTGGCCGAGTGGACCATGCGAGTAATGGTCAATCGCACCGATGTTTGGGGACGCTATCTGCCGATGAAGAATCGCAAGTTGCGTGGAGGAGTCCTGAATCACGCAATCACGGCTCCCTTTCGCGATGAACGCGGCAAAGTATTTCTGGATATCAGCTCGCTAGAAAAGCATTTTAGAACGACGAAGGTTGGTGGAGTCCTTGGAGTGCACACGGCAAGCGCGGACTTTACCTCGCGCTGGTTGGCAATTGATATCGATCTACATGAGTCTGAAAATCACTCTGTTACGCCGCAAGGGAACTTCGTTGCCGCAAGATCTTGGTATCAACAGTTGGTACAGAAGGGCTTTGACCCATTGCTCATGGACTCTAATGGTCGAGGCGGCTTCCATCTCTTGATCTATTTTGAATCGCCGATGTCGACTAAGTCCGTACACGAGTTCGGAAAAAATCTGGTCGCAGATTTTGCCATTCGCGGCTTGGATGTTGCTCCCGAAGTCTTCCCTGGTAACACGCGTTTTGATCACTACGGCGATTGGTTGCGATTGCCTGGTCGACATCACACGCACGACCACTACACGCGAGTCTACACTGACGAGAACTGGGCCGAGAGTCCCTGGCTGGTTGGCCATGATGCTATCGATCGCATTCTTTCCACGCGACTGGCCAATATCGAACAGTGTGAGAAGAACGGTATCTTGGTTAGACGCCAGACAATCTGCTTAGACTTTGATGGGGTCGTCCATTCGTACCGCAGCGGTTGGCAGGGCGAAACTTCGATCCCTGATCCTCCCATTCATGGTACGGGAGACGCTATCGAGTTCATGAGGAAGCACTATCGCGTTGTGATCCACTCCGCTCGCTGCGCAACAGAGGAAGGTCGCAATGCCATCGCAGCTTGGCTCGCCAAGCATCGCATCGAAGTCGACGAGATCTGCGAGCACAAGCCACCAGCGCTCGTCTACATCGATGATCGCGCAATACGCTTTCAAGGCAACTGGGGCGATACGATTTCGGAACTTTCGCAGTTTCGCAAGTAGTTCTACCAGTTCACGTCAAAGCGCATTCCGATAATATCTGAATCGGTAGCGCCGAATCGAGTCCCACCGTCGGTGTAGGGTTGAATCCAATCAAACATGATTCGCATTCGATCGGTCCAGTACCAGTTAAAGCCGACAGTGAGATCGTTATACTGGCCCGCGCGAGCATCGGTTAAGTCTAGATAAGACCAGCGAGTCTTAAACTCCCAAGCTCCCCAACCACAACCCGTTCTTGAGGGCATAAAGTTATTGATTGGTTTGTTACGAGCAAACTGAGCTCCATGTTGTCCAAAGCGTTCAAAATTCCGACTCTCGCCCGTCAGAAAGAAACTGTAGTAAGCATAAGCACCGCCTACATTGACATTTTGCCCCGTGAAGCGATCAATTTGGCACAAGAACGCTTCGCTTTGAATCGACTGACGTCCCCAAACCATAGCCAACTCGGTGTTACCCGTTCGATAGTGCCCAGCGTTGATATTACCTGTATCGATCAGAATTGGCCCCTTTTGAATTTGCGGGCGCGCAAACAGGCGGACAATATTGTCTGAGTCGTTGGTGTACATCGCGCCAAGACCGGTATGCACCAAGTAGCGGCCCTCTTGCTCGTACATCGGTAAGAATGTTCCGCGACCACTGACTCGGTAACCTTGGCGATCCGTAAATCGAGTCTTCACTGTATCGCTAAGGCTATCGAAGAAGAGTCCCGTCGTCCAAGTTAAGTCTTGCTCTTCGGTACAGTTGTAGGCAGCGATCCCAACTTCGCGGTCAACAGCAAAGATACCCTGCGAAGGAATCGATCGCTCAAGGAAAATGTTGTTCGTGTCGTTCGTCACTTGCTCTAAGCTGAAGGGCACAAAGAAATTTCCGACTCGAACTCGGCCGAGCATCGGGACTTCATTGATCGACACATAGGCATCTTTAACATCTGGCGTTGAGTTGGTTGTTACCGGTCCATCTCCAGGTTCCAGCGTCATTTGAAGACGAAAGTCGTAGACTCCATAGCCCTTGCCATCGGCCACTAACCGCAAGCGGCGATAGCTGAAGTAGTTGTTCGCAGCGCTGTCAACAATCTTCGGATCGGTATCGGCCCAATTGATGTAGTCCATCTGTATGTGACCACCCAACTTGACATCCCAAGCGGTCTTGGCCTTCTCTGCAGCCTTCTTGTCTGCGTCTTTGTTCTTGTCCTCCAACTTCTTCAGCCGATCTTTGAGTTCCTTTAACTCCTTGTCAACATCTTTCTTATCGGAGTCTTTCTTCTCGCCATCAGACTTCTTAGCACCACTTGTCTTGCCCTCGTCTGAGCTTTCGGATGCCGCAGCGCCATCGACGAGCGAAGGAGTGAATGCACTCTCTTCTGCAACAGCTTGCTCCACTAGCGCGGATAGTGGCGCGGATATCTCGGAGACTAAATAGGTTGGTTGAGTAGGCTGACCCGTAGTTGGAAAGGGGGACTGGGTTTGGTTCGTGCCAGAATTGCCTTGAATCGGAAAGTTGATTGATGGCGTGTGCTCGATCAGTTGAGCTTCCGCGGAAAGTGCAGCGAGGCCAAATAAGACAGCAAGCGCGAGCCGCAAAATCGAATCGCCTCTGAGGGCAAAAGGATTGTACAACTGCTTCGCTGAAAGACTCACGCTTCAAACTTCCAAATATTCCGAGCAAACTAAACAAGTTGGTCTAGTTTGTGGATCGGAAAAGAGCCTTAGTCTTCTAGCTCGAGCGATCTGCGCGTATGAGAACCTCCGCAAACTTCGCAGGCTACGAATTTAAGCCATCAATTAAGTGCGGTTTTTGGGCGATTCCAGCAAATGTCACAGCTCAACATTGGTTCCTGATGGGCGGAAATGGAATTTTGCTGGTCCGGCGAGCATAGATGATGGGCGTCGAATGCTCGCAATTCACGCAAGCAGCTCCTTTTCATTTTGAAGGAAGCGAATTGCAGTCCAAAGTAATGCGAACTTTTTCAAATGATGACGGCAAATCTTGCCAGTAATCGCTCCGCTCATCCACATCGAGTACCAGCAACGCGATAAACAATAGCTAGCGTATTGCTCATTCATCGATCGCAGGCGGCTAGTAGACGATCTATGCCAAAATTGTGGGACGTGAGTGAAAGAAATCAGACGCTCGAATCTGGCTGGGACATCTCTACTTCGAACGTTGAGGTGGATCGTCTACTAGATGTAGTAGCCGACCGAAGTGGAACACGCACGGTGCTCACCTCGTAGGAGAGTCCGTATCTTCTTACCCCCATTTTCTTACCAATTCCGATCTCTGTTTCCGCAATTTTTCTGCCTCCGATGTTTTTGCCACTCAACCGATTTGCGACTTCAGACGTTCGATTTCTGGCCCACAGTTTTGAGCTGGATCGTCTGCTAGAGAGGTTTCCGATTTGGTTGCTAGATTAGCCAAGGTGGCCCAGGGCGACAGTTGTTCTAACTCAAATGCAAGCTCTAGCAACGTTCGCTCGTCGCCGTATTTACTTGCCAGTTGAACTCCGATTGGCAAGCCTTCGTCGGAGAGTCCAGCAGGTATCGAAATTGCGGGACTGCCATCGGCATTGTTCATCGGTGTGTAGGTTGCGTAGCTATAGAGTCGCTCGACTAACTGTTCGAAGGGAACACTGGGACTAAGGAAACCAAGCTTTGGAGTAACGTGACCAACGACAGGTGAGAGAAGTACATCAAATTCCTTGAAGACGTTTGCCGATCGCTTCCACGTCCGACTCAAACGCAGGATTGAGACTGGTGTTTTGCGCCAGCGCTGAGCGAAGTAGCCCGCTAATCCAGATGTGAAGCTATCCAGCTTGCTTCCATCAAACTGGCGACCGAACTCAAGCCTACCCAGTCGGCGGACCATGAAGGCCAGGAATCCCCAGTAACTCGCAAAGTCCTCTGAAAAACTCTCCATACTTGCGGGCTTGTAATCGACAACATGATGTCCAGCTCTTTCCAAGGTAGTAGCGATTCTATTGACGGCTCGAAGCGTTTGATCACAGGGCTTGTTGCCAGAGAGCGACTGCAACGAAAGGCCGATCCTCAGTCGACGATCGGAAGGCCCTTCCACCAAACCAACCTGAGGCAGACGCTTGTTGGTCCAGAATCTTTCCGCGCCGGCGACAAAGTGTGCGGTGTCGCGGACAGTTCGCGAGACAATTCCATCGCAGACAATTTGCACCGGAAGCGACTTGGCCATCTCATTGGTGACAAAGCGACTTCGCGAGGGCTTTAAGCCCACCAAGCCACAACAGGCGGCTGGTATGCGGATCGATCCACCGCCATCATTGGCGTGAGCCACAGGAACAACACCGGCAGCAACCAGCGCGGCCGCTCCTCCAGAACTACCGCCACAGGAGTAATCGGTGTTCCATGGATTGCACGCTGGCGGAGCCTCTGCAAACTCAGTCGTACAGTTGAAGCCAAATTCGGGCAAGCGGCTCTTGCCTAGTAGCACCAAGCCCAGTGACAAGAACTGCTCAGCAAACGTCCCGTTTTTATTCGCGAGCGTTGAGGGGGTCGCTCGCGAACCGTATCGAGTCGGCCAATGGGCAATCTTGGTATTGTCTTTGATGAAGGAGGGCACACCTGCAAAGATTCCTTCGTGCGGCTCGTTCGCTTGTCGACGCGCTCGCGGGTAGTCTTTCAGTTCGATCGCTTGAAGTACTTGATTGACTTTCTCGGCCCTGGCGATCGCCGCTTCAACCAGTTCGAGCGACGATACATCGCCATGCTGCACCATCGCTGCCAGTTCCACAGCATCATGCTTAGCCAATACATCATTCCCAAACGCATGAATGGCTGTCGGTTTACTCATGGTCGATTGAATTCCTATCGAGTGCGTCAAGACCCCAAAGGCCGCGTTGTTTTTGGGCAGGCTCAAAGCGTTCCAAATCAAGGTGCTTACAATGAAGCACAGCCGTTAGCAACTAGCATATCACATCCGCGGCCATTGAATTAGAATTCAGACTTCGCGACTAGCAACCGATGCATCCCCATCAGACAAAGACGATTCAAGCCATGTCAGTTTACCTCGCTCGCCTGTTGAGAGCTGCGTTTAGCGGATGTTTCAGCCTTCTTGTAGCCTCGACGATCTACGGACAATCAACGCTGCCCAAGCCGTTAATCAACGCGCATGCGCACAACGACTACGCGCACGATCGACCGCTACTGGATGCGCTGGATCACGGCTTTACGAGCATTGAAGCGGACATCTTCTTGGTTGATGGCGACCTATTGGTGGCTCATTACTTGAAAGACGTACAGAAGGAACGAACGCTGGAGTCGCTTTACCTGAAACCACTCTGGGAGCGATTCGAAAAGAACCAAGGCAGTATCTACGCGGACAAGACTCCCATTACTTTGTTAGTCGATATCAAGAACCAAGGTCCAGCGACCTACGCAGTATTGCACCAACAATTAGAACGTTACTCGAAGATGCTCTCAGCGACTCGTGATGGCACTCACAAGCCTGGCGCAGTAACAGTCATCGTCAGCGGCGATCGTCCCATCGAACAAATCAAGACCAGTAATCCTCGCTTCGTAGGAATCGATGGTCGCATCGCTGATTTGAAGAGCGATTCCGATGCGTCGCTCATTCCACTGATCAGCGACAATTGGCTATTGCAATTCAAATACCGAGGCAAAGGCGAGTTCTCCGCCGATGAAAAAACGAAGCTTCAGGATATTGTGAAGCAAGCTCACGCAAAGGGCAGACGCGTCCGCTTTTGGGCTACCGCCGAGTCGGAAGAGCTTTGGAGCGAACTACGCAAAGCCAATGTTGATCTGATCGGCACAGACAATCTTGAGAAGCTGAGCAATTACTTGAAAATTCAACAATGAAATGCGTTCCAACCGACTCAGGAGTTTTTCAACGACAAAAGTTCTGACATTGGTGATTAGGGTCGCTGGGAATCAACTGGCCGAAAGAGATTTCACAGCGCCGTATGGGCTCGTTTAGTACGCTCCTGAATTCTGCGTAGCAACTTTTCAGCCATGGTTTCTGAGGACCAACCAGCATTGTAACGAAGGTACTTCAGAAATCGAACAATCGCGGCGCGCTGAGCCCGATTGAACGTCGCGTGAAAAGGAAGGCCATCAAAGTTCCCATCAGGAGTTATCGAAAACCTGTAGAACATTGTTTCCGCGAGATCCGACTGTGTTGGATTGTGAATGATGTCTATGAGGATTACGGGCAAATAGAATCGAAATCCCTTTCTATCGAGAAAGGTTAGCACCCACGCTCGATCTCGCAGAATCTGAGGATCAACCTCCTGCCAATTTCCTCGCTGACAGTAAAGCGCAAGCCGACGCTCTGACGCATTCATACCGTAATCGTCAAGGTTACGGGCAGTGAAGATATCCACGCCATCTTCTAGTGTCACTCCAGAGAATGCAGAGCTAATGTAGGAAGTAAGCCAATCTATCTGCTTCATGCTCTTCGATACCGAAACTCGCCAAACCTGATCTCTTGTCGGCTATTGTACCATAGTTAAAGTCCGAACGACAAGAAACGGCAAGCAACGGAATTCACTCAACTCGAATTGGAAGATTCTTCCCTTTGCGGCTCTAAACTTTTGCGTCTCTGCGTCAAAACAACCTACTTGGCGATTCAATTTAGCGTCCGCGAAGTTGTAGTCCAACCACGAAGTGGTGACACATCCTTAGCCCCGGGTGAGCGCGGCGAGTCCCGCGAGCCAAGCGTAACCCGGGGTCAGAAGCGATGCATTTGGCGGTGAGGGCTTATGCGGCCATTTCTATTGTCAGCATTCGAACCGCAACATCAGCCACAGCGGACATTGATTTATCGATGGTGTTGTCGACATCGCAGGTCATAATGAAAGAAGCCGGTTGCAGTGTTCCCCCACCACGAATGGCGGCCTCCTTCACGAACAAGCATCCTCGCGATTCATCTCGATCGCCTCGCCAAGCGCCTCACGTAAATTCGCTAGCAGTTCTTCTCGAGTTGCCCCTTGTGAATTGACACCGGAAATTTCTTCGATCCAGCCAATCCACCAAGGGCCGTCTTGGCGAATCACAGCCGTGTATCCTGTTGGTAGCATTCGTATTCTCCGATCAAGGTTTCAAACACTAATTGTACCATAGTTAAAGTCCGAACGACAAGAAACGGCAAGCAACGGAATTCAGTCAACTCGAATTGGAAGATTCTTCCCTTTGCGGCTCTAAACTTTCCGTCTCTGCGTCAAAACAACTTCGGCATCGCTACAGTTGCTATCAAAACTATTTTGAAAAAACTACGATTTCGACTCAACTCTGACCCGGCAACCTGATTGGACCTTGACGTCAGATGCGGCTGTTAGGTACTTCCAACCTTAAATTGCTGTCCGCAAGCTGCGCACAGCGAGGAACAATTAGTGGACCTTTCCTGTCTTTAAACAGGCGATGAACTTCTAGTGTTGGACTTGCCACAGTTTATGAATCGTAAATCCGTTTGGGCATCGAGTGCGTTGGTATGCAGTCTGATTTCAGGCTGTCATCATCGCGCGCAGACCGATGTCTACGTCGATTCTATGGCAGGCGAGATCCGCGATTTGGAAGATCAACTCTACCAATACGATCACGAATATCGATTGCTTGAGCAAGAACTTGAGTCTTTGCGTCGGCGTAACGCGATGCTCAACAGCGCTGGCACGGCAAACTCGCAATCCGAACCCCTGCCATTAGTTCCCAAGAAAGACAAGAAGAGTGAGCCAGTCGATCCACCTAAGGAAGCGCCTCGTTCGCCCGCTCCCAGCAACAGCTCCACGAAGCCAGGCACTGGAAGTGAATCCAATGGAGCCAAAGATCCGCAAACTCCACCGTCGATTCTGAACAACAACAATCAACCATTCCAGTTCCCCAACACTCCTCCCAGTAATTCTCCCAGTAACTCGCCCAGCAATACACCTGAGAACCTACCTGCGCCGCCAAACAAGATTAGTCCACCGAATCAACAGACTGACACGCCTTCGACAGATCTTGAATTCGACGCAGGCGATTTCATCGTGCCGACGATTACAACCGGCTCGCTAGCACCGCCGACGTTGGATACCGCCGCACGCTCGGAGTCGCCGGACAAAGATCTTGAGATGAGCCTTAGTCAAATCGAGATGCCTTCGCAGCTCGCGGGTGGTCGCAACAGTACAGCTAAAATCACGACCGCGGTTCAGATGGTGACCGACAAGCGAATCGTCGAAATCGCCTTCCAACCAGCGCTCAGCCGCGCAGTCAGCTTTGATGGCGATAATCAAGACGATGGACTCTTCCTTGTCTTGCAGCCCAAGAATGAACAAGGCCAAGTGGTCGCCATTGCAGGTGCGGTCAGCATTGAAGTGATCGATCCATCGCGTGAAGGCAACAATCCCGTGATCGGGAAGTGGAACTATTCACCTGCCGAAATTGAAGACAAAATCCAACCGATCGGAAGCAAACAAGGCATCCATCTGACTCTTCCATGGAACGGTCCCAATCCGAAAGCTGATCGAGTCATCGTGGTCGCAACCTATCAATTGGATAACGGCCGTAAGGTGATCGGCAAGAAAGAGATCTTCTTGAACTCAGGTACGGGACTGAAAACCGTTTGGACGCCTCGGTCGACTCGCGATTCATCGCCAGCTCAGGTTCCCACATCCAAGGTCCTACAAGCCTCGGGCGAATCGTCGGCCAGCTCGGCGAACTTTCATCCAGTTCAGCCTGTAGGTAGCTTTCCAGCTCCGGAATCAGCTCCTGCCCCAGAGTTCCAACGATAGTAGCGGGACCGAAGAAGCTCTAGGCTTGTTTCAAAGCTGCGCTGCGGTGACAATAGCATCCTGACTTCCCCGCACCCAGGAGCTATCCCGCCGTGAAGACCTACTTTTCCAACCTTCGCCGAAACTTCCAAGCCATCTTCTGCTCGTCAACTTCTGTCGGCTTGGTCGCAGTGATATTGCTAAGTGCATCGAGTGCAAGTGCTCGTCAAGAAGAAAAGAAAGCTGAGCCACCCAAAACTCCAGCTTCGGGAACGACGGAATACAAGACCGAGGCCGGTCGCATCGTTACGACTGTGGTCGAAGGATTGAACAATCCTACATCGGTCGTTATGCAGCCTGAAACGGGAGTCGTCTTCGTCGCCGACTCGGGCAATGGGCAGGTCGTTCGCATCGTCAATGGTAAAGCCGAGCCGATCGTTACGGAGTTTCCCAAAGAGAGCCTTGCCACAACTCCCAGCGTGAATATCGGACCGCTGAGCCTCGCGTTTCTCAATCGCGAGAACTTGATCGTCGGCTGTGGAGGTCAACCCGCGGGAGTTGACGCAGTGAAGGTCTACACACTTACAGCCGCAACTAAGTTCGACGCGCCAAAGCTCTCGCTAAACCTTGTCGCCGATGAGCCGCAGTCGCAGCCAGCCGAAGGAAACTTTTTCGGCTTGGCCGTCGCACCCAACGCAGTTTTCACGACCAGCCAAGGCGACGCTGCTAAGGGTTGGATCAGCGTCACAATGAAGACCGCCGGTGAATCGCTAAGCGGGTTAGCTAGACATATTGCATCTACCGAGGCAACGGGTGTAGCGACACCAACCGCAATCACCATAACACCGCACGGTTATCTGTTGGTAGCCAACGTGGGCAGCTTGGGCGCGGAGAAGGACAGCGTACTTGCGTTTTACGAACCAGCGTCCAAGAAGATGTTGATGAAGCTCGACACTGGCTTGATGGACATCAGCGCCATCGCCTACAGTCCTCGACGACAGATGTACGCGCTGGACATGGCGTGGAGCCAACCGGAATCGGGCGGGCTGTATCGAATCGTCGAAGATAAGTCAGCAGCTAGCGGCCTACGAACGAAGCTGATCTGCAAGCTGCCGCATCCAACTTCGATGAGCTTTGATGGCGATGGCGGCGTGTATGTGACTTTGCGAGGCGAAGTAGATGACAAGGGCAACAGCAAAGGTTCGCTAGTCCGCATACCTTCCGAAGAAAATCTGTAAGTGTGCGACGGCAGTCCCTGCCGTCTTCTGTCTTCTGTCTTCTGCTGTCTCAAGTCTCAAGCCTCAAGCCTGAACATCGCGGCAGGGACTGCCGCAGCACACTTGGGACTGACGCAGCACAATTGAGACCTCCGCGGCACGCTTGGGACGGCTTTTCTGTCGAATTCCCTTCAATCGGCGGCGGCTAGCACTGTGACCCTAGCTCGATTTCGGCTACATTTTTTGCGTCTTTCGGTGGAGTAATTGCGAGTTCGCGTGAATTGCGGCTCTGCCCCACCATCAGTGAAAACAGGAATCGATTCAGGTGGAAAATAACAACGAGCTGGACTTTCCAGAAAACGTACAGTTGGGTGTAGAGATCGCTGACGCTGCGGATGCCAACGATGCATCGCGAGCCGAACAACTGATTCGCGGCCATGACTTTATCGTTCTTCAAGAGATCGATACAGAAACCGGCGAAGCGATGATGGACGAAGACGACCGTTTCAGCGTGGTACTGGCCGAAGTCGACGAAGATATGGCCGTAGTTTGCTTTACCAGCATGTCGGCTGCCGAAAACTTCATGAACGAAGTGTGCGATGAGCTAACTGGTGGGACTCGCCTGCCGACGATCGTTTTGGAAGGCGATGAACTGCTGGATGGGCTGCCTGATGGAATTGGATTGTTGATCAATCCAACCACCGAAGAAGAATGCTACTTCTCGCCATCATGCTTTGAGTTCCAAGAGAACTCAGGCGAAGAATCTCTGCCCTCTGAGGACTAATTCTGGACTATGCCGGCTCAGCCCAACTTGGATCGCTTTGTACAACTGGCCAAAGAGTTTGATATCGTACCAGTGTATCGCCGAATGCTCAGCGATACACTGACGCCGGTTTCGGCCTTTCGCTTATTGGATGACGGCAATTCAGCCGCTTTATTCGAAAGCGTCATCGGCGGCGAAAAGGTTGGTCGATACAGCTTCATTGCTGTTGGTGCTCAAGCTCGGTTAACTGCGACTCGAGATCAGCTCAGCGTTTCTGGCGGTCACGCCGCTACAGAGACCAAGCAAGTAGCTGATCCTTTGGACGCTTTGTGGAATTTTGTCTCCGGCAAGAAGGTCGCCAAGCTAACCGAGCTGCCGCCATTTTCTGGCGGTGCCTTTGGATATGCGAGTTACGATGTGGTGCGTTATGTAGAAGATCTACCCAATGCGCCAACGGATGATCGCGGCTTGCCCGATTTGGATTTTTCGATCTTTGACGACTTGATCATCTTCGACAATGTGACCAAGTCGCTCTTCGTCGTCGCCCATGTTCACTGTGCTCAATACGAATCGGCCGAAGCGGCTTATCAAGCTGGACAAGCCCGCGTGAACGCGTTGGCCGAGAAGCTTCAACAGCCGCTCCCAGCACTGTCGCTCAGCGATTTTGATTCCGAGAGCAAGCCGCACCTGGACGCGAAAAGCAATTTCACTCAGGCGCAGTTCGAAAAGGCTGTCAATCAGTGCGTTGAGTACATTCGAGCGGGCGATATCTTCCAAGTGGTGATCGGTCAGAGACTGGAGCTACCCAACCTCTGCGATCCGTTTGAGGTCTATCGCACATTGCGAGTCGTGAACCCCAGCCCCTTCATGTTCTTCGTGCGAACACCAGCCGTCACGTTGGTTGGGTCGTCGCCCGAGATCATGTGTCGAGTCATCGATGATTGGGTAACAGTTCGCCCCTTGGCTGGAACGCGTCCTCGGGGCAAAACCGAAAAGGAAGATCGCGAGCTTGCCGAAGAACTGCTCGCCGATCCCAAGGAACGCGCCGAGCATGTGATGCTGGTCGATCTGGGCCGCAACGATGTTGGCCGAGTCGCTCAGTATGGCACGATCGAACTGACCGATGTGATGGTCGTTGAACGCTACAGTCACGTCATGCACATTAGCTCCAGCGTACATGGCAAGTTACGCGAGGGCTTGAACGCAATGGACGCGATGAAAGCTTGCCTTCCTGCCGGAACAGTTTCGGGGGCGCCTAAGGTACGAGCGATGGAGGTGATCGACGAGATCGAGCCTCATCGACGCGGTCCTTATGCCGGCGCTGTGGGCTACATCGATTACGCTGGAAACATGGACACATGTATCGCGCTCAGAACGATCGTCTTCTGCAACGACAAGATCTACATCCAAGCTGGCGCAGGAATTGTTGCCGACAGCGTCCCAGCCACTGAGTTTCAAGAGACACTCAACAAAGCCGGTGCCATGCTCAAAGCTATCGAAGCCACGGTTGCGCGGAACGGTAAGCTGTAGACTTCGGCTCAATTTTTTTCGGTCATGTGCGATTTTGAACGCTCTGGCTCCCTTCGCCCCTGAGGAACGAAGGGGAGAAGGGCTGGG
>CAYWNG010000122.1:3650-12943 GCA_964458685.1 uncultured Pirellulaceae bacterium | reverse complement strand
GCCCTACGATCGATTCATCATGGAGCAATTGGCTGGTGACGAAATCGATCCCAGCAATCGCCAAGCGTTAGTCGGAACGATGTTCCTCAGGCATTGGATCTACGAGCACAATCAGCGGGATGTCGAGGGCCAGTGGCAAGAGATATTGGACGATGTGACTGAAACCACTGCTGATGCATTTCTGGCGCTTGGGCTCAAGTGCGCGCGATGTCATGATCACAAGTACGATCCGTTGCTACAAAAAGACTTCTTCCGGTTGCAGGCCTACTTCGCGGCAATGCACCCTCGCGAAGATCTTCCGGTCGGCACGATCGAAGAGCGTGAAAAGTACTTGAAAGAGTATGAGGCTTGGGAGCTTGCGACGCGGAAGATACGACTGGCTCTGTACGAAATCGAAAATCCTGTGCTCTTGGCGCATGCTACTCGCGAGGGTTTCGACAAGTTCGTTCCCGAAATCAAAGCGATGGTATTGAAGCAGCCTTATGAGCGAACACCGCGCGAGCATCAGATCGCCACGCTGACTCAGCGACAATACGATCTTCAGCCTGAGAAGCTGCCCGAGTGGCTCGACAAGGAAAAGTTGGCCAAACGCCAAGAGCTGCTCGACGAACTTGCAAAATTCGATTCGATGAAGCCTCAGCCCTTGCCGACTCAGCCTTTCGTCGCCACCGACGTCGGACCAATCGCGCCGCCAATCTATATTGTTGGCGATCGTGAGAAGGTGCCCGTTGAGCCTGGGCCGCCGTCGATTATTGGGGATAAACCGTCGGAAATCGTCTCGCCTCACCCTGCTCTGCAAACAACCGGTCGAAGGACAGCACTGGCCAAGTGGATTGCGAGTCCTGAAAACCCACTCACGGCGCGAGTCATCGTCAATCGCGTGTGGGAACAACATTTTAGTGTTGGACTTGCTGAAAACGCGAGTGACTTTGGGCGATTGGGCGAGTCGCCGTCGCATCCCGAACTGTTGGATTGGTTGGCAACACGATTCATTGAAGATGGCTGGAGCCTCAAACGACTTCATCAACGGATCTTGAAATCTGCCACCTATCGACAGTCGAGCGTGCGAGTTGATTCGCTGGCTTCGCGTCTTGATCCAGGCAATCGATTGCTCTGGCGGATGAATCCTCGACGATTGAGCGGCGAAGAGATCGTCGATGCAATGCTCACCTCGAGCGGTGAGTTAAGCAAAGGTACTAAGCGAGCCATCTACGAGAAGGTGATGCGAAACAACTTGCATCCGCTCACCAGTCTCTTCGATTTTCCCGATCGCATTCGCAGTGTTTCCAAGCGGCATCGAACCATCACCAGCACGCAAGCGTTGATGCTGATGAATAACGACTGGATTCGCGAGCGTGCCATCAAGCTTTTCAACTCAACCAAGAACCTGGATAGCGCTGAATTCGTTGCTCAGGCGCACGAGCGTGTGCTCGGACGTTCAGCGTCAGAGGAAGAGATTGCAGCGGCGCTTGTGTTCATGCAGGATTATGCTCAGCTTGCACCAGAAGTTGAACCGACTGTTGTTGAACTGGCTGCCGTTCAGCCGAACAGTGCTGATCAGCCCAATCAAGAGACGAATTCAACGGCCAATCAAGCCGTCAAACAAATGCCAAAGCCGGAAACGGTTGCAGCAGATGTTGCCAAGCCAGATGCCAATGAGCCCATTGTTGGCGCGAGTGGGAAAAGCAAACCGAAAGACGAGCCCAAAAAAGCTGATGGTAAAGCTGACGGTAAAGCTGCCACCAAGGAGAAGGCGAAAGAGCCCGAGATTATTCTTTCGCCTCAAGAGCAAGGTCGTGTTGCCTTGTTGCACGCTCTACTGAATTCCAATGAAATGATCTATGTGGATTAGGACGTTAGCGTAATGAAAAATCACAATCCACATCCAGTCTATCGATCGCGCCGCGAGATGCTCTTGCAAAGTGGCGCAGGTTTCGGCGCTTTGGCACTGGCAAGCTTGATTGACGGTTCGTTTGGCTCCAAGGCGGTTGCCGCGGATAAGTCCGTTTCGCCACTAACTGCGAAACTCGCTCATCATGCGGCCCGAGCTAAGAGCGTCATATTTCTGTTCATGGAAGGCGGTCCGAGCCATCTGGATACGTTTGATCCCAAGCCTGCCATTCAAGAGCTCGCTGGAAAGCCCTTGCCTGCCAGTTTCGCTCGGGTCATCACTGCGATGGGCGAGTTCGAATCGCCGGTGCTGCCTTCGAAGCGCAAGTGGAAGCAGCACGGACAAAGCGGCTTGTGGATCTCCGATTGGTTGCCGAACATCGCACAACACGCTGATGAGTTGGCTGTGATTCGATCCTGCTGGACCAACGGCATCAATCACTCAGGCGGCGTTTGCCAGATGAACTCGGGGAGCCAATTCGCGGGCCGACCGTCTTTGGGAAGTTGGGTGACTTATGGACTGGGCACTGAAAACGAGAACCTGCCCGCCTTTGTCGTAATGCAAGACACCAAGTCGACCGTAACGAATGGGCCTCGCAATTGGAGCGCTGGTTTTATGCCTGCGGTCTATCAAGGGACCGCTTTGCAGGTTGAAGGAACACCTTTCCCCAACCTCGCGCCGGCTAAGCAGGTTAATGCCAAGCAACAGCGGCTTGAACTGGACTTCCTTAACTCGATCAACTCCAAGCATCTGCGCGAGCGATCGGAGAGCAGCGATTTGGAGGCGCGGATCGGCAGTTATGAACTGGCTTATCAAATGCAATCCAGCGCGCCCGACGCAGTCGATCTGGCGCACGAGTCGGCTCAAACGCTGGATATGTATGGCATCAACAATCCTGTGACGGCCGCTTACGGTCGCAACTTGTTGATGGCGCGACGGATGGTCGAGCGAGGCGTTCGCTTTGTTCAGTGTTATCACGGCGCTGGCAGCAAGTGGGACGCGCATAGCAAGATTGAAACCAATCACACCAAGATGTGCGCGGAGATGGATCAACCCGTTGCAGCTCTTCTAACCGATTTGAAGCAACGCGGTTTGCTCGATCAGACTCTAGTGATCTGGGGCGGCGAGTTTGGGCGGACGCCTCAAAGCGAAAAAGGCGACGGACGCGATCACAACCCAACTGGCTTTACGATGTGGCTTGCCGGTGGAGGCGTTCGAGGCGGTCAAGTTTACGGTGCGACCGACGAAGTTGGCTTGCACGCCGTCGAGGATCGACTGCACGTGCACGATCTTCACAGCACGATTCTTCATCTCTTGGGAGTGGACCACAAGAAGCTAGTCTATCTCCATAAAGGCCGACCCGAGCGAATCGACCAAAACGAGGGACGTGTTTACAGCAAGATCGCCGCTGACATTTGATCGCCCGGTGCGCGGGCGTCCTCGCCCGCGTCCCGCTGCCCTCAGTGTGCCACGACAGTCCCTGTCGTTCCTCCTCTTCCTCCTCTTCCTCCTCTTTAGCATTTGCGAAGCGAGGGCTTCCACGGGATGCCGGCGTCCTAGCCCGCCATGGCGAACACTGCGGTCAGCCCCAATTCGTTTAACGGCGTTTAACGGCAAGCCGCAGGCGACTGCTTTTCCTCCCATCCTCAATAGACTGACCTCAACGCGAACAGTGCTCGCTCGCAGCGTACAAGAACGAACAGCACGTCCGGGCACGTGCAAAAAAAAAACGCTTTGAACTTCGTCGAAGTCCAAAGCGTTTCTGATTTCTATAGGTCTCGGTTGTTACTCGACCAACTCTTGTCACTACTTCGCAGGTAGCCGCTTCGATTCAACCTTTGGCAGCGGACCAGTCAACGCTTCCATGAACGCAACCAAGTCCTTCTTGTCTTGCTCCGAAGCTTCGAACTTCTTGATCTTGTCGCTCAAATGTGGGTTGGGGTGTCCGCCTTTTGCATACCACTCGACGACTTCTAGCAGAGTCTTTTGGCTTCCATCATGCATGTAGGGTGGATTCTGACCGACATTACGGAGCGAAGGAGTCTTGAAGGCACCTTTGTCCTCTTCCTTGCCAGTCTCCTTGAAGCGGCCTAGATCAGGCTTGTCCGATGCCATTCCAACTCCCAGGTTATGGAATTTTTCATCGGTGAAGTTAACGCCAACGTGACAGGCCGCGCAGTTAGCTTCTTTGCTGAAGAACAGCTTTTGACCTCGAATAGCCGATTCGCTCATCGGATTTGCCTTAGCCAACTTCTTGGCTTCAACATAGTCGGCGTAAATCTTGGGCTCTTCCTTCTTCAATGTCTCCATGTCTTGAAGGCCCTCGCTTTCCAAGTACTTGTCCAGTTGGTCAACTTTGGCTTGGTAGTCGTAGGGGCTGCTTGCGGTGACGATCGTACGCTCGAAAGTTGCAATCGCTCGGCCAACATCGTCGATGTTTGGAGCACGACCAAAGATCTTTTCAAACTGAGCTTTGTAGACCGGGTTGGTCGAAACGAATTTCACGCATTCTTCGTGCGTGTTTCCCATCTCGATTGGATTGGCGATTGGTCCAACTGCCTGAGCTTCAAGATCCTTCGCGCGACCATCCCAGAATTGTGCTTTGCTGAGGATTCGATTGAGCGATGTCGGCGAATTGCGGTCGCCCTTCAATCCCTTAATTCCGACACCGAATTGCGTTTTGCGACCATATCCATCGTCTGGATGATGGCAATCCGCACAGCTCACTTCGTTACCCACGCTCAATCGTCGGTCGAAATAGAGCTGTCGACCAAGCTCGATCTTGGCACGCGTAATCGGGTTGTCTTCAGGGATGTAAACAGCGTCTTTGCCTGGAGCCAAGTTCTCGGGCAGTTGTACTTCCAACGGCTTATGATTCTCTGGCTTGGCCAACCACGCTGCTACCTGCGACAGTGTCAAATCTCCCTGTCCAGCAATCCCAGCGGTCAGCGAAGGATCACCCAGCTTGACCTGATCGGCACTCATGGCGACCGGCATCGCCATGCTGGCAGCTAATAGAAACAAAGATACTTTCATACGCATGTTGAATTCCTTAGGAGTTCTTCAATTCGGTGGGTTGATTGGCGTTCCGAAACGGTGACGCGGAATGGTGCCCTCTATTTTATGACGGCGGCTAGATGAGGAGGTCCGCCGTCGTAAGGACGACAAATTCTACTCAAAAAGCTGAAGATGGAGAGTCGTCCAAAGGCAGGAAAATCGCTCGCGGAGGATTTTGCTATTGAAGGGGCGTATCCGCACCGGAGTGGAAGAACAGTCGCCTGCGGCTTGCCGTTAAACACCGCTAAACACCGTTAAACGATTTGGGGCTGACCGCAGTGTTCTTCATGGCGGGCGAGGACGCCCGCGCACCGGACGCCGGCCTACGGGAGTAGAAGAACCGTCGCCTGCGGCTTGCCGTTAAACGAATTAGCGACCGCGTGGATTGCCGTCTTTGCTCGAGGCTGTTTGACCGGGAATGATCTTTCCAGTGGACAGATCGAACTGGCCGCCTTGCGAGCCCTTTTCGCGTTCGGCTTTGAGCCAATTGGCTAAGTCGGAGAGTTTTCGATCGGGAGGGTTTTCGCCACTGACTTCTTCACCAGGAGTGTGTCCCCAGATGACCATTCGATTGCCTGCAGTTTGGAGTTGTAGTAGCCAAGGCTTGCCCGTGGATACATCGTTGTCGCGCGTTACCCGCAACCATTGGATTTCCAACGCGGATCGTTGACCACTTGATTCCAAAAACTGTGCTAGCTTCAGCGCCTGATGAACTCGTACGTCCGCGTAGGCCATCCCTTCTGGAATACGATCAACATTCTCAATATCGATCAACAGAAACTCAAACTCAGAGACCTGTGATTGCGAAAAGTTGGAAAGAGGGAGGACCACTCCGTATTGATCAACTGGATAAAAGCCTTGCTTCCATTCGCTCGATCCCGAATCTTGATAAGGAACTGAAAGCATGGCCAAAGGTTGGCGATACACCAAGTCGACGGCTACCCCAGTGCTGAACTTTTGAACGTTCTTGGCGGATTTAACCCAAGGATGTGTTTCAAAGGCGCTCGCGATGTCTGCGGTGGCCGAGGGCTCGAGCGTATTGATGCGATCAAGCCGCTTCTGCTTGAAGACCTCTTCGAGCACCGATGACTTGATCCAGGCAGGTTGCGTCGAGATCCGAACTTGATCAATCCTTAACGAGTAAAGCGTTCGGTCGATGTGAATCGCCCCGTAGTGATACCAGCCCCAATAACCGAAAATCACTAAGGGAATCAGAGCAAACAAGAGCGAACCACCAGGCACAACATGTAGAACATGCAGTATTCGATCGCGGAAACTTCGTGTTTCGTTGGCCATTTTGGACTACTTATCGAATTGTGGTAGAGCTTGGTCGGCATAACGCCGCAGTTAGCTGTTTACCATATCTTTAGTACCGACTGCAACTGAATTCCTGATTTTGCTTCGACCGAACGACTGACTCGTGTAACCAGAGCTATCAAATCCTTGCTCTTGGCTTGCCCGGAAGCAATCACAAAGCCTGGGTGAGCCCAATCCATGGCGAATTCGCCTTCACGCGCGTCACGAACTCCGGCTGCCTCAAGGACATCTGCTAAACGCGTACCGTCGGGTTCGATGAAGGCTTGAGCCGTTCGCGAGTTCATGACCGGCTGAGCGGCGCGGCGAACGATCCAGTTGGATTGCATCCGCCGAGTCAGTTCGGCAGAGTTCCCTGCACGTAGTTTGAATTCGGCTTCAACAATAAAGTTGTCTTGAAGGTTGCTGCGGCGGAAGCCAAACTGCAATTGATTTCCGCTCAGCTTCTCCAATTTGCCAGCGCGGTCGATCAGCGTCACACTGGCGACTCGACTGCCGATATCGTCATTGGTGATACCCGCGTTGGTGGCGATCGCTGCTCCAACGCTGCCTGGAATTCCAGCCAGATGCTCCAGACCACCCAGACCCGCGCCAACGGCTGCGGAGATCACGTGATTGAGTTTGGCACCGGCACGAGCGGTTAAGCGATCGCCGGAGATGGAGGTCAGAGCCATCTCAGCAGTTGAAAGATGAATGACTAGGCCCTCGACGCCTTCCTCGCGGATCAGCAGATTGGACCCAGCCCCTAGAAGTCGAATGGGAAGGCCTGCGGCAGAGGCTTCCTTGATCAAGCTGGCTAATTCGGTCAGATTGCCAGGCTCTGCAAAGTACTTCGCTTCGCCACCCAACTGAAGCCAAGTGTACGCCGCCAAGGACTCTTTCTGACGGACGATATGCGACAATTTCTCGGAGAAAATCATGAAACGGCGAAGTCCCAAATTGAAAGAGGCGAGCAGTCAAACCAAAGCTGAATGCTCGCCATCTTAGATTTTCCTGTTGATTTTGCTACGGGACATCGAATCCCGAGCGTACCTAGCGGAGAATTTTGCCTTGCTGGTCTCCGGCTGGCTTAGCACGAGCCAACAGTTCTTGCATGCGATTCTTGTTCTGCATTCCGGTCAGACTTAACCGGCGCCATTGATCTGAGTCTTTGCAGAACATTACAACTTGCGGTAATGTTTCGCCCTTCATCAGTTGTTGAGCTAATTCTGGACGTTCATCCTTGTCCACGTAAGTTACGATCACATCCTTGAGTTCGCCGGCCGACTTCATCGGCTCGATGGTGTCTCGCTTCATGAGCTCGCAAGATGCACACCATTTGGCCCCAATAAGAATCAAGATTGGCTTGTTCTCCTTTTGGGACTGCTGAATCGCCTCCTCGTAAGTGAGCGGCTTGTTGACTGCGGTTCCGGTAACCGACAACAGTAACGCTAATACGACTCGAACCATACACTCATCCTTCTGCTACAAAGTGTTCCGACACGCGTCCATTGCTAACTTGAAGCAGGGTTCTTCCAGTCTGCAAGTCAACGTAACCTTACGGTTGGCTGACTATTCTCCGCTCTCCGCGAGCTATAGACCGCCGTGTCTGTTATCAAACTTCAGTTGCAATCGAAGGGGCCTAAATCAAGTAGCAGGTTCAAGATGAGTAAACAGTAACGATTGAACTGAGTTTGAGGACTAAACCTGGGGGTCGAGTATAAAGAACATGATTTCACTGACAACCAGCCGTTCATTGCAAGTATGTTCGGATTTGCTAGCATTGAAGGTTGATTGGCCATTTGGCTTTTGGGCGACAGAAAGTTGGTTATCCTGCTCAATACACGTTTTTTGAGGCTAGCGACGCTAAAAACGAATTTGCTAAGCTGGTAAGATGCTGTGACTCGGAGGCCCCCCGGTGGTGCCTCAGCAGCGGAAAATTTTTTACTTTTGTCTCCAGCTTTTTTCCGCGAACCCCTCTAAAAATACTAGTTTTGGCACAATTCCATGAAGCTTCGGCTGGGCCTTTTGGGGCTCTCCAACGACTGGCGAACCAGACATTTACCCGCACTTCGCGTACTACAAGAACGCTTCGAAGTGGCTGGCGTTTACTGCTCAGTGAGTTCGTTTGCCGATAACGTCGCCCGAGAGTTCGGTGCTACTAAGTTCGATGGATTTCGCGAGCTGATTCGACGCGACGACATCGATGCAGTCATGTTGCTGGAGAGTAATTGGAACGGGATTCTTCCTATTCTTGCCGCCTGCGAATACGGTAAAGCGGTGTACTGCGGCAGTGAGATTGAATTGACGCCGTGCGAAGCCGAGCAGGTTCGTGGCGAGGTGGACCGTGCTGGAATTGCCTTTTTGACTGAGTTTCCGCGGCGGTATGCGCCAGCGTCGATCCGTCTGAAAGAACTCTTGGCGACGCGCCTTGGCGCACCTCATCTGCTCTTTTGCCACCGTCGTCTGACTGTCGAAGGCAACCGAGGCCGGTCCGTCTTGTCCCGAGCCGATCGTGAACTGATGGAGCTGATGGACTGGTGTTCGTTTATCGTCGGCCGCCCCATCCGCTCCGTTCAATGCTCGCAGCACCTGAGCAACACGCCGGGCGGTCCACCGTCGACGGACCCAGATTACCGATCGCTGAGCGTAGATCTTTCCGCCCCGGATGCCCCACTGGGAACGACGGTCGCTCAGATCAGTTGCGGAACGTACTTTCCGAATGCTTGGAACGAGGCCATTGCCTACCGACCACCCGCCTCGGTCCAGGTTTGCTGCGAAAAGGGCCTAATCTTCGTAGACTTGCCAAATCAACTGGTATGGTTTGACGATGCCGGGAGGCATCAAGAGACTCTGGATTCAGAAGCTCCCGTCGGTCAGTTGCTGATGAACCAATTCCACCGAGCGATCACCAGTCTAATACGAAAGACTGGCGATTTAGACGATGTCTTTCACAATCTGAAGGCCCTCGAGGCCGCACGGCAGAGCATTAAGCAGCGTCGCGCCATCGACTTGTAACTCCAGTGTGCCACGACAGTCCCTGTCGTTCTTC
>CAYWNG010000122.1:0-3550 GCA_964458685.1 uncultured Pirellulaceae bacterium | reverse complement strand
TGTCTCGTGGTTTGCTCAATAGACGTCGAAGTCTCGGCCGTCTTTTGCCCTTTCAATAATCGGGCGAAACGCCCCGGTTTCGGCCCCGACTACTTCACATCCAGCAGTTCAACGTCAAAGATCAGGGTTGCGTTGGGTGGAATTGCCGGAGGACTGCCGCCTGGTCCATAGGCTTTGAAGCTTGGGATGATCAGAGTTCGCTTTCCACCAACCTTCATGCCTTCCATGCCAATATCCCAACCTTGAATCACCTCGCCGCGACCAAGGCCAAAGCTGAAGGGAGCTTTGCCAATCGAGCTGTCAAATTTCTTGCCTTTCTTGTCCTCCTTGCTCGGTTCGTACAGCCATCCTGTGTAATTTACGGTTAGACGCTTTCCCGAAATAGCTTCGGCACCCTCGCCAACGACAGAATCGATGATCTTCAGTTCATCTACCGCGCCGGTTGGCATTTCCGAGCTTTCCAAACCGTGCGAATGGCCTTCGTGATCATGCGAACTGGGGCTAGAAGAGGCTGGCCTTGTAGCCGACGAGCTTCCATCCTTAGTCTCGGGGATAAAGATCACGACTAACAGGCAGACGACAATTCCGCAGATTAGCAATAATGCGGTAGGTTTCATGAGACGCCCTCGAATTGGAAGAAAGGATGACTAACTGAATTGGCTTAAACGGATTCGGCGAGTCGACGTTGTCTATAGTACTTCAGCCCCGGAACAAAAAAACAGCTTGCCGCGATCACACCGAAAATGACGTGAGCCCAATCAGGTACCAGGGCCATGGCAAGGCTAGCCGCCAACATCGCTCCGGCTTGAATATAGAACTGGCCAGAGAGTATGCCAGCTTTCACGAAAAATACCATGGACCCAATCAAGGGAAGCACCGGGGAAAGAGCCAGCGGATGGAGGTCCATCAGCCATTCAAGCGGCGTCAGAAACGCGATGCCAATCAAGCTCGCTCCCCAAACGTGTGCGATTTGTCGCTCGACAAACGTTACCGGACCCATCCGACGACGCAGAGCCCAAAAGACCACCGCCCAAGCACCAAGTCCGATGGTCCAAAGAGCTGCGTAACCCGTGCGACTTTCTACGCTTTGCCAGCTCAGCCACTGAGTCAGCAGGCTTACCGTCAAAAGCACCAAACTGTGCCACATCCAAAGCAGCCCCCAGTTTTCCAGCACAACCGCATGGTGCGTTTCCCGGAACCAGCGAGCCATGACTTCGAAAAATTGGCCACCGCGAGCTTCGATTGGTTCATCGCGCAAAAAGGCTTCCAAGTCGGACGCTAAGTCGTCGGCAGACTGATAGCGAAGGTCGGAAGGCTTCTGAATACTCTTGGCTACGATCATCTCTAAGTCTCGATCGATGCTCGGTTCGAAGAAGCGAACCGGCGGAGGATCGTGCTCGAGGATTTGCATGGCCAGTTGGAACGGCGAATCGGCCACGAAGGGAGGTCGTCCCGTTAGAGCGTGATAAAGTACGGCTCCCAACGAATAAACGTCGCTTCGTGAGTTGACTTGAACGCTTCGTCCGGCAGCTTGTTCGGGAGGCATGTAGCTTGGCGTACCAACGGCGGCTCCTGTTCGTGTCAGGCTGTCGTGCGAGTCAACCAGCTTGGCCAAACCAAAGTCTGTCACGCAGACTCGACCGCCACTTTCGAGCATGATGTTCGACGGCTTGATATCGCGATGCAGAATGCCTTGAGTGTGAGCGTAATGAATGGCATGGCTGACACTGGCTAAGATTGTGGCTGCTTGGCGCTGCGGCAAAGGTCCTTGCCGAAGCAACGCGGCTAAAGTCTGTCCGCGAATCAACTGCATGCTGAAGAACGGTTGGCCTTCAAATTCGCTAACCTCGTAGACTGGAACGATGCACGGATGTTGCAATCGAGCGGTCGCTTCTGCTTCGGTGATGAATCGCGCGCGGTTCTCTGGGTCTAGAGGACGATTCTCTTGAATCATCTTGATCGCGACTTCGCGATTCAAGCTACGTTGCCTCGCTCGGTAGACAACACCCATGCCGCCACGACCAATAACCTCCAGCAATTCGTAGTCGCCAATGTCGCGCGGCAAGTTGAACTTATTCGGTTCCGCGACAGCTTCGGCTTCATCATCGGGATGCACAACGCTGAATTGCCGCGCTTCAGAGGCAGCGACATCGGTCACGATCAAGGTGCCCCAGATGTCGCGCAGATCATCCGCAAACTCGGGGTGCTGCGCCGTGGTGACCTGCAAGTCCAGTTGCTCACCAACTTGAATGCGCTCAAGCAGGCTACTGACCAAGTCTGCGAACTGTTGTTCGCGCTCGAGTGTTTGATCCGGCGCTTCGCGATTCATTCGGGCCCGTTTTCGAAGTCAGAGGTTTCGCCAGCGATGATCGATCGCAAACGCTTGAGTGCTCGCAGATACCTCATACTGGCTGCAGGTTCGGTAAGCCCCAAGGTCACGGCCACTTCTTGATTAGTCAACTGTTCGTAGTGACGCATCAACAGGATGTCGCGATCGCGATCTTCAAGCTGTTCAATACAGGCTTGTACTTGCAGAGCCATTTCCCGCTGAGTCGCTTTGGCTGCGGGAGTTAGTTCGGGGTCAAGCAATTGTCCTGCAAGTTCGATGGTCGAGGCATCGAGAGTACCTTGAACTTCCAGTCGCCGCTCGCGATCCACACTGCGCTTGGCCGACACGCGATGTCGGCGGTGAGCGTCGATGATCCGGTCTTTGGCTATTTGACGAATCCAAAGATGGAAAGGCATGGCTGGATTTTCAAGGTAGATTTGCAGTCGGCGACTGGCTTCCACCAAGACTTCTTGAACGATGTCGGAAACGTCAACGCGCTGAGCGACGCGTTTGTCCAGACGCATGTCGATCATGCGCTTGAGTGCGTCGCGGTGGCGAGTCAACAATTGCTCGATTGCCGATTCGTCTCCACGCTTGGCACCGACTAACAACTTGCCGGTGGGGTCGGGTTCTGGCCATATTGAATTTGTCATCAAAACACTTTGTGAATCTGCGTGCGGATGGGATTGGGCAGGTTCTCAGGATTTGGCCGGTGCCCCAAAAGCCACTTGTGGTGGAAACCATGAAGGGTGGGTGCCGCCTTCCGCGCCTGATCTATTCTGAACCAACTACCCAGATTTGGGAATGCCGCCGGTTGAGGTGCTGAAAATGTCTGGGATTTCAATTACATTAGTTTTCCATCAACCATACGACTTTCTTTTGGTGATTTCGACCGCCGTGCCCTTGGGTGCATGGCGAATTCCTACAAATCCTTCCCCGCAAGCTAGTTATGCCAATCAAGTTCGCCTGCCCGCAGTGCAAAAACGTCATGACCGTGGATAGCAAATTTGCGGGAAAAAAGGGCAAGTGCAACAAATGTGGCAGCGTGGTCGAAGTTCCCGCTGAATCCCCGGACGGTGGAGCCAGTGCGGCCGGTGGAGCCAGTGGAGCCAGTGCAGCCAGCGGCGGTCAGGCAGGTCAGACAAGGCAGGGGCAGCCGCGACCTCAACCGAATCCAGGGCAGCCGACTGCTGCTCAGCCTGGTTCTGGCCAGGCAGCGGG
>CAYWNG010000121.1:0-12997 GCA_964458685.1 uncultured Pirellulaceae bacterium | reverse complement strand
CTTGGAAGCCACCTTCATCGGTCTGCAACTCTAGGAGGAATTCTCCGGCGGTCACAGCTACGTGATCACTTACGCTTTTTAAAACTTGCAAGCCACCAATAGCAGCCGCAGTTGGATTGGCCCCCGAGCGTTTGGCGACGCGAACCTCCAAGAAACCACCGTCATCCTGCCGCTGCTTCAAAAAGAACTCAGCGGATTTCTCAGGCTCGGGAATTGGAATCTGGATTAGCTCCAAGCAGATCAGCGTTAGAAAAGTCTGATAGGTGCTGCTGGCGTTTCCTTCGATAGTCTTGCAGTAGCCACCATCGGATCGGCGTAGCGATTGAAGCAAATCAGCTAAGCGCGTTTGCCATTGCGTACCACAACCAGCCAAAGGATCGATGTTGCAGGAGGCTTCAATCAACTTCGCCGAATAGACTAGTGAAAGCAGGTCGACAATGGACTCGAAGGTGTTCAGCCGCGAGCGTAGAAAATCGCAGCTTTGTTCAGCGATTGAACCGTGCAGTTGTCCAAGAATCGCCAGGCTGCGAAGAGCAAAGCTTGTGTAGTAGAGATCGCTTCCGCCTTCACGACCGCCCCAACCACCATCGGGCTCTCGAAGATTCATGACGAACTGCGAGTGTCTTTGTCGCGTGGGCTCGTCTAACTGAGCCGCACCAACTGTCAGACCGATCATCAAGCGGCCGAGGTAACCAGGATCGGATTGGCTCATGCAGTAGACTTTCTTTAGTGCGCGATGGCTCTAGAAAAAAGCCGGGGGGCTATTTGAACAAGCCAGGAGTTCTCGGTGGCGGAATTGTTTGTTTGGGGACTACTGGCTCTACGATTTTGATCTCGTAGCTATGATTCAAGTCATCGCATCGCACTTTGTAGTAAAACGGCAATAGGCCAATGGAAAGCAGAGCGGCAGCGGCCATTACCAAAAAAGTAGGCCTTTCGAAGATATGGTCAACGGCAAAGCCGGCGATACCAATCGCCAACAAACCAATGGAGCCATACATGATCAAATCAACAGTGAGGTTGTACTGAACTCTCTCACTTTCAGCATGTAAGCTCAACGGAATCGTGGTCCCGAAGTGGATGAAAGCTACTAAGCAAATGAAAAAGACAGGGATACCAATCAAGGGACGCCCGTGGAAGTTGATTGCCTTTCTTACGAAAAAAACGGTAGCAATGATCGATCCGACCAGTACCACTAGTTGAACGTAGAGCAGCGAGTTCGACTTGTCAAACATGTCCAAGCACCCTATTTGCTGCAAACATATGGAGTCATGATGGTTCGAAGTTCTTCGGGAATCTCAATCGATTGAATCGCTTCGCCGTGTTTCATCACATGGCAGCAAACGGCAACTACCTCGCCCCGAGCGATCAAGTTATCTGTTGCGGAGGTGAAGGTAAATTGGTAGGTCACACTTTTCGATCCCAGTCGAGTTATTTGCATCGATATTTTGAGGATTTCCTCAAAACGCGCAGGCGAGTAGTAATTGCATTCTACTTTGACTCGCGGCCAACTAACGTGCCCACCTTCGGCCAACGGCTGAACGACACTTTGGCCGTTCGATCGCAAGAAGGCATGCTCCGCTTGCTCCATGTAGCACAAGAAGGAAGAGAAGTGCACAATTCCAGCAGCATCGGTCTCACAAAACTCGACTCGACGCTCAGTAGTAAACACATTCCCCATTTAAAAGCGGTCCTTCGACTGCTTGCGTTGCATCAGAGATCGGTGAGCGCTGCGTACAGGCGCGTCGATGGGCGCGACTCGCTGTAAGGTTTTAGACTAACCCAGTCAATAGAGCGTGCTGGCAGTCCAAAAGTACTCAGCACGCTGTCCACTCTGCTCCTAACTCTAATCACATGTTGTTAGAAACAGAGTCTCGAAATCAACTTAACGAAGAGCCTAACGGCCGTTTACTCGCCAACGTATGGCAACAAGGCCATGAATCGAGCTCGTTTGATCGCGTTAGTCACAGCATGCTGGCTGACTGCTGAGCAGCCTGTCTTGCGTCGACCAACGATTCGCCCGTGGCGATTGACAAGTTTCTTAAGCGTTTCAACGTCCTTGTAATCGATGAACATTGGACGTGGACGCTTTCCATCAACGAAAAGCGGATCCTTCTTCTTGGTGCGCGAACGGATCTTGGATCGCTTGCGTGCCCGACTCTTCGCAGTCGTCGGAGCTCGACGTGGCATGGACATGGATTTTTCCTCTTTTACCAGTTTGGTGGGGCGGTCGAAGAGATCGACTTGGCGCTGCTAGCATTGCGAAATGCCAGAAAGCCGCCCGCTTGGGTTGCATTGACTCGGGAACATCCCGGTCAGGAAGCCCAGTATCGTAGTCGTGGGGGTCTTCGGCTTCAACCTCAAATGGGCATGAGCGAATCCGCCAAATCGCCTTTATTCCCCCTGTCAGAAGGATTCGGCGTTGAAGTTCCTGGCGGAATCAACTATTTTTATGGTCTGATCGCTGAACCAGATCGATGAGATGATTATCAGTGATCCCCTCCCACCTCACTACAAAACGGCAGATCGTCCCACTTCACACCGCTGGGTACAGGTCTGCTCCCACCTAACAAGTAGCTTGGCGACCCATGTCAATTGCTAACATTTCGTCCAATGCCTCCAACACATCGCGCACTTGGCGAATCCCAAAGTTTGTTGTTCGGCCCAAAATTGTAATCGCCTCTGTGGCTGTCGCTGCCGTAGGATTGCTCTCTTGGCAGCGATTAGGCGGAAACAACAAGCCCACGCTGGATTCATCGCAAGTCGTTTGGCAGCAAGTTGACCGATCGGATTTGGATGTTGTCGTGCTCGGGCGCGGCAGCCTGGAAAGCCAATCCAATATCGACATCCTTTGCGAAGTTGAGGATGTGCGAAAGGACAACATCAACGGAACGACGATTCTGTGGATGACTCCCAACGGTACTTCCGTCAAGACTGGTGACTTGGTCATGGAGTTGGATTCGACTCCGATGAAGGAAGCTTTGGACGATCAGATTCTGTTCGTTGAGAATGCCCTGGCTGAGAAGATTCAAGCGGAAGCCAACCTCAACAACCAACAAACCATGAACACCACTGCCGAGGCTGAAGCACAACTTCAGATTCGCTTGGCCGAGTTGGAATTGGAAATGTACGTCGATGCAGAAAACGGAACGCAGAAGTTAGCCGTCGATGCAAACAAGCGAAAGATAGACGACGTTACCAACGAGATCCTTGCCGCTCAAGCGACAATGGAACTTCGCCGTGAAGAACAACGCGGCTACCAGTCCTTGTTCAAGTTGGGTTACGCCAATCGTAACGAAGTGAGACGATTCGATTTGACCTACCTGCAAGCCGAAGGTCAGTTCGTCGCTAAGTTGAATCAATTGCAAACTGAACTCGCGACGCTCAAGAAGATGCAAGTCTACGAACAGCGTAAAGAACGTTTAGTACTTGAAGGAAAATTGGCAACTGCCAAACGAGGCCTGGAGCAAGTCTTGCGAAACAACGAAGCTCGTTTGGCTCAGGTCACAGCCTTGATGCGAGCCAAAGAAGAGTCGCTCAAGAAAGAGGAAGAGAAGCTTGAGCGCTACCAAGTGCAACTTGAAAAGTGCAAGATTAGAGCCCCTCAGGACGGTATGGTCGCCTATCCCAACATTCGAACTTCCGAGATTCGAGAAGGTGTTCCGGTTATCTTCCGTCAAAAGCTGCTTTCAATTCCAGCTTTGGAATCGATGCAAGTTGAAACGAAGATTCACGAATCTGCACTGGATCAGGTCAAGCCCGGTTTGCCAGTTCGCATTACTGTGGAATCGTTTCCCGGAACAGCGTACGCAGGCTGTGTTAAGTCGGTGGCCGTTCTTCCTGAGCAGAATAGCTGGTCAGGCAGCGACACCAAAGTCTACCAAACGATTATCACCATTGATGAAAAGGTCTCGGGGCTCAAGCCTGGTATGACTGCGGTCGCGGAAATCATGGTGGAACACTTGGAAGAAGTCGTCAATGTTCCGTTACACGCTGTGGTCGAAAAGAACGAGCAGACTTATGTCGTTGTCCGCGATCAAGCCGATCAATTGCATCCACGCCCTGTCGAGCTTGGACAGGCTAGCGACACGCGAGTTTGCGTCGAGAAGGGCTTGAGCGAGGGCGAGTCGATTGCGATCAACGCTCATGACCTTGTGGATAAAGTCTTCACATCAGAATCCGAACCAACGTCGTAGTATTTGGGCGACTTCTGCGTGTTTATTGCCACATTTCGACTTTCCGTTCGCAACCTGCTGCTCCATAAACTTCGCAGCATGCTCACACTGTTAGGAACGATTCTCGGCGTCGCGTCTGTCATCGCGATGCTGTCCATCGGCGAAGGATCTAAGCAGGAAGCTCTTGAGCAGATCAAAAAGCTTGGCGCTTCCAACATTATCATTCGCAGCGTCAAACCACAGAGTCAAGGTGATGTTCCGAGCGCAAATTCCAACTCGCGCGATGCCGTTTTAGCCTACGGATTAACCTTCGCGGATTTGCACGCCATTGAAGGGCTGGAATTCGATGAGTGCATCGTGGTGCCGTCGGTCATTCACAAAAAGAACTTGCAGCATGCCAAGCGTTTCAAAGCCAGTGCACGAGTTATTGGTACGACAGACCAACTGCCGCGAATCAAAGAGATGAAGATTCGCAAAGGGAGATTCTTCAACTCAGACGAAATCGATAACTCTGCCAACGTAGTCGTCATCGGCGATACGATCGCATACGATCTCTTCGGGATGGAAGATCCTCTCGAAAAATCGCTGTTAGTCGGCGATGACGCCTATCGAATCATCGGCGTTGTTGGATCGCGAGACAGTGGATCAGCTACGCCGCTTGCCAAAGATGCTTTCGACCAGAATCAAGACCTTTACATTCCCATCTCTTCCGCGCAAAGCCGAATGGGAATCGTGCAACGCATTGTCGAAACTGGCTCCAGGCAATTGGTGCGAATCGAACTGAGCGAGATCACCATTCGGCTAAAGGAACAGTTGCAAGTTCGTCCCTTCGCTTCGGTGGTTCGCAGTATCTTGACAAAGAATCACGCGGACAAGAAGGATTATGAAGTGCAGGTGCCGCTTGAGCTGATGAATCAAGCCGAGCGAGAGAAGAGGCTGTGGAATTTAGTGTTGGGATCGATCGCTGGCATTTCGCTACTTGTCGGCGGTATTGGCATCATGAACATCATGTTGGCGACAGTTACCGAGCGGACTCGAGAGATAGGAATTCGTCGAGCCATCGGTGCTAAGCGGATGCATATCATTATGCAGTTTTTGATGGAGACCACAGTTCTAAGTACTTGTGGTGGAATTCTAGGTGTCATCGTTGGTATTGCCATTCCTTGGTTGTTCACTACGCTGCTTGGTATTCAAACAGCCACAAGTCTCCTGTCGGTCGTTGTTGCCTTCGGAATCTCGGTGGCGACGGGAATCGTCTTTGGCGTCTATCCTGCACATAAGGCTGCAAGCATGAGTCCCATTGAAGCGCTTCGCCACCAGTAGGCTTCTATGCACGCCAGTAATGACACCAACACCCCTAATCGCAATGCGTCGTCTGTAGAATCGACACAGCGGATTGTCCGTTGGTTGAAGCTTTGGACTTTGGCCTTTGCCGTGACATTGATTGCCACTTCGTATCGATTGTGGCTTCCACCGGATTGGTCGAACTTTCCTCAAGTTCCCGCGCTGTCGGCTTTGGTTAACGCCGCTTCTTGGTGTGACTATCTGGGACTGGCAGCCCTGTCGGCTGGATTGCTCTGGGCAATGATTGGCGAGCTACGTCCGGGTTCTAATTTTCGGCGCGAACGTGAAGGCTTAACGTCGACTTGGCCTTGGATAGTCATCGTGGCAAGCGGTCTGTGGCTAGTCGGTCTAAGTCAGCATCGCTTGCAAGCCTGGTTCTTTCAGTTGCTTTTGTACTGCTTAGTCAGCATGCTGTCGGGGCAACATCGTCAAGTCCGGTGGTTTCAGCGAATTGTCGTCTCCATCTACGTCTATTCAGCTCTGGGAAAACTGGATTTCGAATTCGTACACACCGTCGGCCAAGATTTTTTACAAGCTACTGCCAGCCTGTTGCAAATTGATCTGAGCAGCTTGAATGAAACAGATCGAATCGTCGCGGCATTTCTATTGCCGACTTTCGAGTTGCTGTTGGCTGGAGGTTTAGTTTGGAATAAGACTCGGCGAGTAGCAGGTGTTTGTACCTGCTGTTTTCATCTAGGATTGGCGACGCTTGTGTGGGGGCCGCTGAATCACTCGTGGGGAGTTTTTCTTTGGAACATACAGTTCGCAGGGCAGGCGATTCTGTTGTTTGTGTTGCCTCAAAACGCGCAAGGTTCGTCCTCATTTGCGCAGTTTAATTCACGGCAAGCTGGCTCAACAGACAATGGGCAGCCCAAAAGTGAATTGGCTGCCGATTCTCCCAGTAGCTCCGCCTTTACTCGATGGCCAGATCGTTTCCTTCAAGCTTTGCTGGTTGCTTCGATCGTCATGCCTATGGGCGAACGTTGGGCGATGTGGGATCACTGGCCAAGCTGGGCTCTGTATGCTCCTCACAGCAGCCGAGTTCGCGTGACAGTGGCCACGTACGCTGTTGATCAACTGCCCGAGCATCTCCGAGTTCTATTGCCTTCTAGCGATGACGATTCGCAAGTCGGTGTTGAAGTTCCGTTGGCACAGTGGTCGTTGCAGGAACTTGGCGTGCCGATCTATCCACAAGCTCGTTTTCAGTTGGGAGTGGCGCGATACCTGAGTTCGCGACTTAACTCTCCCATTGCCATTCAGGTTGAGATTCGTGAATCGGCCGACCGTTTCACGGGCAAGCGTCAGATTAGACAGTTGCGAAGTAGCGACGAAATTCAACAAGCTAGTCGCTTTTTCACTCTGGGCAGTTCGCCTCGACGCGATTAGCCTTTAGTTCACAAAGTGTTGGATCACACAACAGAATCACTTCGACGATTTGGCCCGAGCCTTGAAACTGCACATTGAATTATCAGACATTGACGCGACCGAGAGCTTTGCACACAAGCTTGCCGAGGCGATTGACCGACCCATCACGATCGCGCTCAATGGAACTTTAGGAGCTGGCAAGACTCAATTGGCCCGATTCCTATGTGGTGCCTTGGGTGTGCCGTCGGAAAGCGTCACTAGTCCTACCTACGTACTGCTGCAACGCTATCGGGGCCTGCGATTCGAAATCTACCACTTCGATTTTTATCGCTTGGAGAATTCACATCAGGTTTGGGATTTGGGTTTTGACGAATTGCAGGAAAGCAGTGCGATCCTCTTGGTCGAGTGGGCTGAGAAGTTTCCAGAAACGTTGCCCTCGGATCACCTGGCGATCCACCTGTTGGTGCCGAACTCAATGCCGAACTCAGAAGAGTCAGTGGTCGGGCGTCCAGGCGGGCGTCCAGCGCGCCGCGATGTCGAGCTTAGCTCGACCGGAACAAATTCGGCGCAAATTGTCCAAAGGCTTGGTGAGTTCGGTTTCGGGACAGCAACGCCGTAATCTGTAACTCTAATCTGCCCGAATCGGGAGAGACTTCCGCGCACGGGTACTCGGATGGACTTCCGCAACCAGAGAGCGTTCATCTACCAAGTAGCCTAGCATTCGCATAAACTGTTTCTCGCTCTCAAGCTTGACTTACCACGCGTCACTCGACAATTCTCTGCCATGAACAACGCATCAAAACAACCCAAGATTAGCGCCTTTCCGAAGTGTTACCTCGAAGAGATTTCTGAGCGTCGGATGTCTCTGTTCACATGGATCGAAGAAGCTCGACAGCTTGATTGCGATGGCTTGGAGATGTACGAAGGCTTCTTCGAACGATTGGACGAGTCGTATCTGCTGGAAGTTCGATCCGCAATCAACTCAACTGGTCGCGAAATGCCGATGCTGTGTTGCTCGCCAGACTTCACGCATCCGAGTGAAGCGAAACGCATGGCGGCGATTGAATATCAACAGAAGATGATTCTAGTCGCTCATACGCTGGGCGGACCTGGAACGGTATGTCGAGTGCTCAGCGGACAACGATGGCCCGAATTGACACGCGAGCAAGGATTGAAATACGCTGCCGACGGGATCAAAGCGTGCTTGCCTTTGGCTGAAGAGCTGGGTGTCGTCCTGGGTTTAGAAAATCATTACAAGGACGGTTTCTGGCACTACGCCGAGTTCGCTCAAAAGGCCGATGTTTTTCTCGACCTCCTCGCACTCATTCCACAGTCGAAGTACTTTGGCGTTCAGTACGATCCGAGTAATGCAGTGGTAGCTGGCGACGATCACGTTGAACTGTTGCGTCAAGTCGTTCATCGCGTTGTAAGCATGCACGCCAGTGATCGCTATCTAGTCGAAGGTGCAACTTTGGATGATCTCAAGAAGGCTGAAGGCTCGGCAGGCTATGCCACCATCCTAAAGCATGGAGTCACGGGCAAAGGCTTTAATGACTATCATTCCATCTTCACGATCCTGAGCCAAAACAACTACACGGGCTGGATCAGTATCGAAGATGGCATGAACGGCATGGGTGAAATGGCTGAATCGCTGGCCTTCCTTCGAAAAGGCATTCAGACCTATTGGGCGTAAAGAAGACCATTGCTCTCCGCGTGAATAAGTTTGCGGGAAAGTCCAACGTTGCATACGGCGTGTTACGTTCGCGGACTTATTGTGTTCAAAGATTAACTTTCTCAACCCGTTAAGCCGCTATGCTCAGCGAGCTTTTTTGTGCTCACTTCACACGCCCTACGTTACCAAACCGTAGCCACCCGTCGCCAGACGGTGGTTTGACCTGCCGTTTTGAACAGAGACGCTTAACCACCGTCTGGCGACGGGTGGCTACATCAGCGGATGCCTGTAACTCTTAACCACCGTCTGGCGAAAGGTGGGATGGCTACGTCACCGGAATCCTATATCGCTTAACCACCGTCTGGCGACGGGTGGCTACAGGTCTACTTGGCGTCAACGAAGCGTTCTTCCAAAAGTTTGACGCATTTTTCGCCGATTTCGATAGGCTGATTCATGTTTTCCCATTTGAACTCAATCTCGGTCTTAATCGTGTCCTTGTTGGGAGGTGAACACTTTATGACTGCTCGAACAGGAACGTCAAACTCTTTAAACTTGCCTAGCTCAACGTCTACCTCCTGAAACAACCTGCCACCTTCTCTGCATCGCAGTGAAACAGGCCAATACGAGCGTTGAGTGTCGAACTTAATCGTAGTGTCAAAATTGTAGTTCCAAGTAACAATCCCATCAGTCAGTGTCGCATGAGACGAGGGGACTTTACACCAATCCAGTAACGACTCTACCTGTGATTCAAAGGTGCGGCCCATCAAGAAATCGCTATTGAATCCCATGCCGATCGTTAGTGGGTCAAAGAGGTCATTTTCAGTGTAACCCTCTCTTTCTTTGAAAACGGTTCCGAAGCGAACCATGTCGCGAACCGTTAACGTACCTCGATCGTTCGACCGTATCTCGATTGAATCGCTAATCCCACCAACTTTCCACCTGGCCTGTTTCGCACCGGGTTTAAGATCCCTAGCCGCTGTAAGGATGTGCAGCTCCTTGGACACATTTTGAATCCAAATTTCAACGTGTGATTCGTTTGTGCGTTTATGGCCGGACAAAAAGTAGCTTGGCACGTCTCCCGGATCACCTTTCACGTCGCAGGTCACCGAGTACTGCTCAATCTTCTTGCGAGCCTCTGCCATTTTGTTGAGAACTTCTCGTGGATCAACAGGCTCTTGCGCCACAACGAGACTGCCGATATTGCCGATCGCGATAAACAAGAAAACTACAGACTTTAGATTCATGGTTTCCTCAAACGCCCAAAAGTGATGTAATCGCTCGGCCTTCTTCAAGAAGATGATAGGGGCGGCCTTGAGTGTCCTCGCTCGTAGCCACCGTCGCCAGACGGTGGATTGACCTAAGTGACCTATTCCGTTCGATGCCAAATGCCATACACCAGAACTGAAAAACGGTGGTCCATTGGTGTCGAAACATAAACATGATTCTCTATCCAGGATGTCCGTCGGGGTAGGCCTAGGTAACAGTTGAAGATAATTGCCTTTTTGAAGGTTGGACCGTTGCGAGGAAAAGTGTATTTTCACACAGCTATGGCCGCACTTTCGGCGATCTAATTGTCCGGCTTTGTAACGAGGTGGTTCTACTGACTTGACTCGCGCCGGATCGCCTTGATCGAGATGAATGCCCCCGAGGCAGCAATAATTCGCTCGATGTCTTCGATTTGTGAGTCAAGCAGTCGCCAATAAGGTCCTTAATCCAGCGGCATTCAGTTTTTGTAAAGTTGCTTATTAAATTACTCTTTGAAGTTCGTTGAATTGTCGCTTTCACTCTCTCTTGATACATCTTTGAATGCACTTGGTCATTTGTAATTCGCAAAATTTCCACCCATGGCACTGGTCGGATTCTTACCACAGAAGACTTAGCAGTGTGAGTCGAACGATTTTTGTTGAGTTTCGAGCTGCTTTTACGCCGTTTCACTTCTACTTGTACTCCGATATCTATTTCTCAATAACAGGTCACGCTTTGGAGCATGTCAATTGTTTGGCCAATTCATCAAACACTACAAAATTCGATCTGCCATTGTACCGCTCAGCCCATCAATGCCATTCTGATGGTACAAGAATCGCGATGTCGCAACGTTGTTCACGATTTGCGGCAGGAGCACGACTAACGCGGGCCGTCTACAACTGCGTCCCAGGCATTCAAACGCCAAAAAGTGATGTAATCGCGCGGCCTTCTTCAAGCAGATGATAGGGGCGGCCTTGAGTGTCCTGAGCCATCAAGTCGCTTGTCCCCGTCGCGCAATAGACGGTTTTGGCAACGTCAGCAGGGGTGAGCGGGTCTTGATCGGGATACTCGGCAAAGCGATCGCTGGTCCCGAAAGTCTGTCCGCCTTGGATTCCGCCGCCAGCCATCAAGACGCTTTGACAATGAGTCCAATGGTCGCGGCCTGATCCGCCGGCACCGCCGCTTCTAGGATCGCCAATCTTGGGCTTGCGTCCCATCTCGCTGGTCACCATGACCAAGGTTTGATCTAGCAATTGTCGTGTATGCAAGTCTTCGATCAAGGCTGAAAAAGCCTGATCAAACTCGGGGAGCAAATGATCTTTCAGGCAGTTGAAGTTATTGCCGTGCGTGTCCCAACCGCCTTCACTAGCACATTGCTTGGCGATCGCTTCATTCTCTCTCCAAAACACGGTGATGAAGGGAATGCCGATCTCAACAAGCCGCCGAGCCATCAGTAGGCTCATCGCATTCACCGTCTTGCCGTAGCGCTCGCGCGTTGTTATCGATTCAGCGCTGACATCAAACGCCGTCGTGGCACTCGACGACAGCAGCAGGTCGAGCGTGCGCTGCTGATGCTGCTTCCAAAGATGTTGTTGAGGCGTCGTCGCAAACGATGATCGAGCTTGATCTAAAGTGCTGAGCAGTTGTTGCCGCGATTGGAGCTGGTCGGCACTCACGTCGCCAGCCAGCGTTAGCGAAGGAGCTTGGAACTTGAGCGGTTGATCCAAGCTGCCTTGCACATACAACGGATCAAACTCGACACCCAACTTGGCGGCGAATTGCCCTGGTCGCGTATACGGAGCTTTGCTGGGCATATGCGGAAGCGTGATGGCATTCGGCAAGCTTCCATTCTGCGGCCGGCGCGATGCGACCACCGTTCCCATGTAGGGCCAATCCGTCGCGTATGGCCGTCGGTCGTTGCCTAACGATAAGAATGTTGGATCGGCCGCGTGTCCCGTGAGATTGTAGTAGTATCCAGCATGGTGATCGTTGGTGCTCACCGTTCCACAAACAGAACGCAAGATCGCTAAGTGGTGAGCTTGCTTGCTGAGCTGCGGAAGGTGTTCACAAAGTTGGATCTCTGGCGAGCTGGTCGCGATTGGGTTGAAGGGGCCGCGATACTCAGTCGGCGCGTTGGGCTTCATATCCCATGTATCGATGTGGGAGGCTCCACCGCAAAGAAAGAAGAGGATGACCGACTTGGCCTTGCCTCCGCTTGCCGCGAACGGAGTAGGAGATGCCGCAGTTACGGCTCGCGGCATTCCCAACTGCAATCCAGCACAGCCTACTGCTGACGCTACAAGAAAAGATCGACGATCGCGATGGAGTGAGTGCGGGCGAGAGGCCCGCGCACCGTTTACATGCGGGCGAGACGGATGAGTATTTTCTACATGCGGGCGAGACGCCCGCGCACCGTCTGCTGACGCCCGCGGACCGAGCTCTCTTGAATTGGTCGGCATCGTTTATGTTCCTGATTTGGTGGGGGAGTTCAGGTCGAGCTAGTAGGCAGGTATAGGACTGAGCGTAACAGGCAGGGGAAAACTCATGCTGATTCGGAGCGCATCTCACGAAAACATCGCGGTAGGAGCTACTTCGCAATAGAAAGAGCTTAGCAGATTTTAGTCGTACTTGGCAACTAAATTTAGCTTACCCATGTTGGCGAAAGGCGAGCTAATCCGGTTGGCCCGACATTTCGCTCAGCAGTTGCTCGATGATTCGCTGCAATCTGGGGCCAGCTTGATTGCCGGAATGAACCACTTCGTCGTGCGTGGTCAAGCTGGGCACATCGGTCGAAGCCACGTTGGTGATGACGCTGAAGGCCAGTACATCCATACCATTCATCTGTCCCAGGCCCGGATATTCTTTTTTTATCTTTCCGTGTGTGCGGGTGCTGATGAGCAGGGGATAGCATTGTACTCCTGATTTATCGAGCAGGTTGAGCAGCGTAAAATTGATCGCGGCGGAAGTGCCTTCTTTTTTCTTCCAGGCCATATCCAATGAATCTGCCTGCAAAGTTTGTTCGGGATCTGCAGCGAAGTGTTTTTTTACCGTATCAAAAAGGAAGCGGATCTTATCTTCTGTGGTTGCCAGTTTGCTGGCTGCTTCCAGCAAGGGCCGGGTGCCTTTGATTGAATCCACCATTAATTTTTGGACGTCATCCGACTTGAAATAATATTTCCCCATAATAGCCCAGGCC
>CAYWNG010000120.1:0-13010 GCA_964458685.1 uncultured Pirellulaceae bacterium | reverse complement strand
CGGTGTGTCAATGGTTGCTGACATCGGTCACTTTACAGATGGAGTGTTACTACTTTTAGAAAGCAGTGCATCTCCCTTTGTGCTCATACGTTGGCACATGAAGCGCGATACCGAGTCGTAGGATGGGTTCAATCAAGAATCCCAACAGCACGAATATCCCATTTTTGGTCGCGATTGATCAATGCTTATTTGGACTGAGGTGTCTCTGCATCGAACCAAAATCGCTCGGGACAGTGGCGCAAGCTTTGCGGCGTTGCTGAAATTTCGCATGAAGTTCTAGTCGAACAATCCCTGCGCGAAATTCAAAAATCTTCGCAATCCCATTGCACTTAGCTTTCTTTGAGGCAGCTAATCTAACTGAAGCTGCCAATTCGCGATAGAGAAAAACCCAAGCAATTCAAGAGAAACTAGCCGAAATCGCGTTAGAGAGCGTCCCGCTTAGGCGGCCGTTAGCCGTTCTGAACTAGCCGCAACGCGTTAGCGTCCGGTTTTGCAAGCATTTGAAAGCCGTTATTCCGCAGTTTTCGATCAGGCTAAATCTTGTTTTCGTTAACGACTGACTTCAAATCCAAAGCAACCGGAGCCTAACGGCTGGCGGCTAGTTTTCCTAAGCGGGACGCTCTCGTTAGCGTTCGGTTTTCTTGTTGTTTAAACGAGTAACTGTCAATGCTGACAAAAACCGAAACCTAACGGCATTTCGGCTGGTTCAAGAAGAACGGAAACGAACCGACTTACTCAGTTGAATCAGTTATTCGGGCTAGGCAATCTAATGCTGCTAATGAACTAAGTGGCTAAAGTTCCCCATTGCTGCCTGAACAATGTTGTGCGTGACCGCCTGAGGCTGATGTCGCTTAGCAATTTGAATCTGCATTTGCATCGACCATTTGCCTTCGCGATCGCCCGAGATCCACCAATGCGGCTGTACCGAGACCGACTGATGTACCAGCTCAAAACCGGCTTCGCTTTGGCTGACAGTTTCGATCGGGAAGCTCCACAATGACGTCGGACGGTCAAAGTGAAGGTTGATGTCGACTCCCAACCAGCAATCGATCAAGCCGATCTGATCCTGATCGTGAAGGTCTAGCGAAGCTCCAAGCTGCCCCAATCGTTGGCCGCTGGCGTTGTAGTAGAAACGATCATCGGCTCCCGCTGGCAGTCCGGCAAAGTTCCACTCGAGCCCCAAATGGAAGGTACGATCTTGAGGCAGCCCCTCGATTAAGTAGGCAACGTCGATCGTCGAACTGCCGGCCTGAATCGTGAGAGCTTTGGTGATTCGGAAGGGAACGCCCCAAGCATTACCATCGCGACTCATCTGCAATTGGACTTTATTGGCAGCTCGTCGCAGTCGCGCTTCGAACGGCGCGGCCACAAAGTCGCCTCGTTCCATCGCTTCGCCGCTGCTGATTGCGTGCAGGCTGACATCGTTGTCGTAGAAGTGATCCAAGAAGCTCTTGCGCGGATAGGTGTCGTACTGCAAACGTTGATCGAGTCCCTGTTGTTTGAAGACAATGCGATCGTGAATGCTCTCCGCCTTGCCTGATTGTCCGTCGGTGTGTGAGCCGTGCCCAGCGATCTTTTCGTGGTAAGCTTCGAATCTGCGTTGCATGGTCGCTAACAGATTGTGTCGTGCAGCTCGGACGTCCAATTCGTAGATCATACCGCCGTCTGCTGGTGCAGCGTAAAGCACCAGTTGATCGTTAGCCAAACGAACTTCTGTCTTCAGGTCAAAGTTGTAATCGTCGCTCGTCGCTTCGACCCAATGTCCATGGCCGTGTTCCAAGTAGTCTAGCTTGTTGTCAGCCGCGATGAGTTCGCTGTAGATCGCGTTGCGCAGATGGGGCAAGTAGATACCCCCGAACGCTCCATGCCAATAAGCACAATTGCACTGACCGCGATAGAGGTGATCCTCAATCTTGCTCAGTAGCTCTACGTCACCGCAGCATCGGCCAGCGTCGTCCAACTTGCGGCTGACTTGCATCATCCGCGAGTACATTTCGTTGGCTTCGGTGTAACGCGATTTGAAGTTCCGCCAATTTCCAGCGCGGACAAACTGCTGAAGCCGTTGCCAATGCGGATGATCATGGAACTGGCTGACAACGCTATGATGAGCGACTTGTTGGTTCGCAGGCAGCGCCCACTCGGTCATCTCGCGATAGCTGCAATCCGGCAAGTAGACTTTGCCGCGCGGTGGCACTTGGCTAGCGGCTTCGGCTAGCGTGCATGTTTGCAGCCAGTCTCGATTGGCGGTCAAAGCATCGAAGAATCGACGCAACCAGCCTTGATGATAGACATGGTGGTGTGTGTCTGGCCATGTGCCGAACTTCTCGCCATCGTCGCCGCAAACCAGAACAGCGTCGGGTTGCGACAAAGCGGTTTGTCTCGCGAACTCAATGGTTTCATTCACGTCTGCGAACGGAATTAGGTAGCGCAAGCGTTCACAGCCTGAAAAGAC
This sequence comes from uncultured Pirellulaceae bacterium, assembly GCA_964458685.1. GTDB lineage: Bacteria > Planctomycetota > Planctomycetia > Pirellulales > Pirellulaceae > Aureliella. The sequence goes on along the minus strand of CAYWNG010000120.1, from coordinate 10,558 downwards.
GCGTAGTACATTGCCGTCGTCTTCAGTAATGAAACTGCCTGCCAAGCTATCCGAAGCCCAGCCAGCGGCGAGGAAATGATAGTCGTCCAAAAGCGTGTAGCGAATCCCAGCGCGAACGATGTCTGTTGTCAAGCTGCTTTCCCAAACTCGCTCGGGCACCCACATCCCGGCAACTTCCGTACCGAACGTGTCTTGCAGCAAGTCGGTGTAGGCATGAATCTGCCCGATTCGATCCCGACTGGGCAGCATCGTGAGAATCGATTCGTAGATCGGTCCGCCAAGAATCTCGATTCGTCCTGCGGCTACTAAGCTTGCCACTCGCCGAACATAGCTAGATTGATTTTGAATCATCCACTGCAGCAACGGTCCGGAAGTATGCAGCGTTACCTTGATCGCTGGATAGTCCTCTAAGACATCCAAGAACGGCAGATAGCTTTCATTGAAGGCCTGCTCGATGACTCCATTGAAATTGCCGACGGGCTGGTGGTTGTGCAGGACTAAGCAAAGTCGTACTGGATGGTTCATGTTTTCAGCAGCAGCTATAGGAGCGAAGCGGTAATGCTAGCTTGGCAAAACTAAAGATAGTTTTTGCCAGTATCGACCGCAGAACCGTCTCAATCCGAATCAAAGTTGATGAAAACTTGGAGTAGCACTTCTTGCTCGCATAAGCAGAGTCCAATCGAGACGGAATTCCAATGCAGAAAGCCATAGGCAGTGCGATAGGGAAATGGGAATGGGAATGCGAATGGAACGGTAGCAAGAAAATGTTGGTAAGAAAATGCAAGCTAGTAATTAGAACCCAGGGAACCCAGGCCTCAAAAAATCGAGCCTCACTCGAACGCGAGAACGACTAGGTTTGAGAAGATCACTCATTCTCCTGCTCTCATTCTCTTGCCTAAGGATTTGGACAATTCAGTTTGGCAAGTTCAGTAATGGGAATGGAGCGTTGTTGAAACTTTGTGCTTCAAAGAGAAGGCAGAAGAATGAAGGCAGAAGAATTTCGGAAGTAGGTTGCGATAAGTGACTTACTTCGGAATGGCCATTTCGAGCCCTCACCGCTTTGGCTCGCGGGACTCGCTACCAAGAACGTGTGTATACGCACGAATGGCTTAAGGGTAGGGTTGCCCGGTTCCAATTGCAACTAGGTCGCTTCCCCATTTAACGGCAAGCCGAAGGCGACTGTGTAGTATCAGTCGTCTATGCGCAACGCTAATTCGTTTAACGGCAAGCCGAAGGCGACTGTGTTCTTTCAAGGCGCAGGCGACTGTGTTCTAAACTGCTCGCGATACCGACAGAGTCGCAACCGACAATTGATATCGGGTAGAGCCGCTCAGTCGCCCGCGGCTTGCCGTTATACAATCTAGTGCAACACGAAGCATTGCTTGCGGCTGCCATTAAACGATTTGCAGATTCGAGTTTGCGAGATTTCCGAGGAGTACGAATTGATTGTGTTCACGGTCAGGAGGATACTTGTGGGAAATGTGATAACGAGGCTCGTAGAAACATGGTACAACCACGGCGGCTGAAAATCTTGACGGATGACGAACTGCTTTTGCTTGCTGTCGATCGCCTGCTTGAATACCGCAAGAAAGCGCTGTCCGTAGAGAACACCTTACGCGACTCCGATTATGCGGATACTTCGACAGATCTAGACCCAGAATTCATCTGGTTCAAAGATGACCCGAGGTGGCAGGAGTTGTACAATCGGATACTGACAGCTCTAAATAACAAACAAGGGGGATGACTGCGATGTTTTGGAATCTAGTACTCCCGTTGAGGATTACGTTTTGGACGCTGATTGCACTCGTAGTAGTTTCGACCGCCATAGCTCCCTTGCTCAATTGGAAAAGGGCGAAGACATTCTTGATTACGTCGGCACTTGCCCTGGTTGCATTTATCCCATCGTGTACGGGCATCATGTATCTGATCGACAATGCACAGTTCGGCTACTTTGAATACAACACCTTCGGAGATGTAAAGGACTTTCGCGTCGAACGCCTTTTGCCGACAACCGCTTCGCAGATCAAGATGTACAAACGCTCTAATGGATACCGAGCGAAGTACGTTATTTCAGAAGTCGATCTTCATGCATTTCTCGACAACCTCTGGAAACAATACGGAAAGAACTCGCCCGTGCAGCGCTCTACACTGTTTGGAGAGGGAGCTACCGTATCATCGGAAGAGTTGCACCGTATGTTTTCGGAACTCGGCTGGCCTCCGCTGACAGATGCGATAGAGTACCATAGTCCGGCCGAGGCAGACGGTGGCGGCGCTACCTATTATTTTGATGCGAGCGTTGGAATTGTTTACCAGCGAACGGGATATTGGTAATTTCACTTGACCACAACCACAGCACTTGTCCAGTGCGAGAAATCATTGTACGAGCAGGGTTCTGCACTTGGCGATGATCGTGGCGTAGTCGCCGTGTCGATCAATCTGCGGACGTGCTGCTTGTTGCAACGACGTTGTACGTACTTTACCGAAACGCGGATTTGATCGAACTTGCAGGCGGCCCACGGAGGTCAATGCGTGATTTAGTTGGTGTTCCCGCACTTGCTTGCTAAACAAAGCGACTTTAAGTGAATCAAATGAGGTCATTTAGATGAAGCACCCCAAAAGCCTAAAGATAACTGATTCAAGACTTGGTACCGGACGACCAGTTGTTCCAGGTGACGTCGCGGTGTGTCGTTGTAGTTGCACTTTGAGCCAAGGGGATGTGGTATTCGAATCGGAGGCTACCGATGTTCGCGTTGGTGCTCGGGATTATTGTGTTGGCGTGGAATACGGATTGCTAGGAATGCGAGTTGGTGGATTTCGACAAGTCGTTGTGCCTCCGAACTTGACCTACATCGAGCGCAAGATCTTTCCCGACCTTTCCGATCGAGCTATGCTGATCTATGAGATCGAATTAGCGGCGTTAGGCGAGAAATGGGATGCAGATATGGAAAAGCGCCTTGGAAAAAGTTCGGATAGCCACAACTAGCTTTGAAGAATCCGCCATGTCCAGCGAATGCAGTTCACCACGGACCAAACGCGCACGCTTTCTGGAGAAACGGCGAGCGTTCCGTCGTTTGGGAATCGGTGGTTGGGCGTGGGATCGAAAGTTGCAGATCAGAAGCGGTGGGGAAACTATTGCTTGTCGAGTGCACAGGTTTCGCGAAACACTTCCCTACGAGTCGGTGTTGCTGCCAACCAATGAATATGTGAGCTTGAGAGAGGTGCCCGCATCTTTAAGCCCCGGACAGTTAGTAGATGTTGTAGTGGGTAACCAGCGGTGTTTTCAAATTGCAACCGAACAAGAGTTTTGGAAAGCTCCTCAGTTCCATTGTGTTGACGTTAATTCAGGTACTGAAACGAGAATTTCTCGGGTCGGTGGTAACAAATGGTACCAACATGACTTTTGGGGGTCAGAAGATGGCGACATCCAAATCGATCTTAACTCGCTTGTCTATTTTTCCGACAATGTAGCTCTACCATTAGCGGTCGGACTACAGTTGTTGCTGTACGCACGTCAAGGCGGCTAGACGGGATTTCAACAAGGCGTAGCTGATTGGTACCAGCTTAAGTTTCACTTAGGAAAGTCAACACATACCATGGCTCTGCCAATCGATCTGTGGCTAATTCATCCTAGCGCTGAAATGTGCGATGCCTTTCGAGCTAGATTCGAAGGATTGCCCCGCGTCACAATCGTTCAAAGTCGTTTTGAAGACTTGCCTCCGCATGATTGCTTCGTGACCGCGGCCAATGCATTCGGTATTATGAACGCTGGCATCGATGCGGCTGTAATTCGCTTCCACGGCGAAGATTTGATGCGTCGAATCCAGTTCAGAATTCTAGATGAGTATCTTGGCGAACAGCCTATTGGAACTTCGTTTATTGAGCCCACAGGAAATCCCGATTATCCGTTCGTCGCGCACTCGCCGACAATGCGAGTTCCGGGGTCGATCGAAGGAACCGACAAAGTCTACGCGGCCACCTGGGCCTCGCTCCTCGCAGTTTACCGGTATAAGGTTCTGCATAAAGACTCGATTGAATCCGTCGTCTTCCCCGCCATGGGCGCAGGATTTGGAGGAGTTCCCTATGCAGAGGTGGCGAGGCAGATGGCCGTTGCTTACCGACATTACTTGAGCCCGCCGCATCGTATGGACTGGGATATGGTCGCTGGCAGACAACGAGCTATCCACTACGATGGGAAGCGTCAGGTATCGAAGTAATTGATTCAAAATGGGACGAATGTAACTTTGAATCCACAGTTTTACCGCCTTTGCCGGGATGGCAGGATGAGTTCCCTTGGCTTTGTCGGCCAGTCGGAAAATCCCCCTTTTCGATTGGGAGATCCTGTGAAACAATGTTTCAGCAGGTGACTACGAACGGGACCCGGTCTATACTACGGTCCTGCCTAAATCAACTATCCCACCTCAACAGCTTCTTGAGTGACCTGCCTCACAAGTTTGCTATCGCTGTCCGTTACGAAAACCGGTTTTCCGCGGTATCGAATCTGGACGAGTAAAATAGCCTCCATTCGCCACTCCGAGTTGTTGTTAAGAGAACACGACATTCAGAAGAGAACAGATGCAGAATTTGAATCGGATTGGAGTCATCGGCTTACTCGCCCTGGTAGCCCTGCGGGTCGGTGTGGGCTGGCATTTCTTTAAGGAAGGCAGCGACAAGATCAAGTCCGGAACATTCTCGTCCGAGGGCTTTCTGAAGGGGGCTAACGGACGTTTTGCTGGTTTTTACCACGGAATGGTGTGGGACTACGACGGCAAGATCCGCTTGGACGAGAAACTGATGGTCTCGGAGATGGATAAGGCGGTTGAAAGGGCGACCGAGCGCTACGGGCTAACCCAAGAGCAAATCAAAGAACTGGACACAAAAAAGAAGAAGCTAGAAAATGCTCTGAAGGGCGTTTACGCAGAGTACGACGAACAAATCGTGAAGCTCAAAAAAGGCGAGGATCGGGTTGCCAAAATGGAGGACACTCCATTGTGGAAAGAGGTCGCTAGTCTTCGAGGGCAGAAAGAGTCGATCGAAAAGGAACGACTTTCTGGACTTTGGCCGGCCGTTAAAGGTGTTGACGAGATCTGGAAGCAACTCGAAGAAGAAATCAACTCTGTGACCACTCCTGAGCAGTACAAAGCAGGTGGCGCGTACCGCCTCAAGCGTCCAAAAGAAGGCTTGATATCCTCGGCAACTGTCGATCGCATTATTCCCTTGTTCGACATCACCGTGGGCGTATTATTGATTCTGGGATTGTTCGTGCCTTTGGCTGGATGGGCTGGAGCACTCTTCCTGTTTTCCGTAATTCTTTCCCAATTCCCGGGAGATCCAGGATCGCAGCCGACTTACCTGTATGCGGTAGAGGCGTTGGCCATGATCGTTCTGGCTTCTGTCGGAGCTGGACGGTACGGTGGATTGGACTTCTTTTTCTGGGCATGGCGTCGCAACAAAGCCGCTGCGCCCGCCAATGCGTAGTTTGGTAAACAAAACAAGTAGTTTGGTAAACAAAACAAAATTAAACCAAGTCAAAGACTATATTCGGAGGATCTCACAATGTTGGACCTAACTCCTGAACAGAAGCAAACGGGCAAGGACAACTTTCATGAAGCTGTCGGAATAACGCGCCGCGACTTTATTAAGGGCGTTGCAGCGGCTGGTGTGACCAGCGGCGCAGGCTTGGGAGCGATGTACTTCGGCTACGAAAATCGCTTGGCTAATCCGATTCGCGTGGGTGTCATCGGTACGGGCGACGAAGGCAATGTGCTTATCGGTGGATGCAGTCCCGACTACGTGAATGTGGTAGCGATTTCCGATATTCGCCCGAGCAGTATTCACCGGGCGTTTCACGGTGACTGGTCCAGTCCCGATGCCTTGAAGGCTCGTCCTGGTCTGATCAAGCAATACGGCTATAGCAGCGAAGCGGAAGCTCGAAAGGCCGTCAAGGTTTACGACCATTCGAACGGTGGCATACAAGCTTTGTTAGATGACACTTCAGTTCAGGCTGTGATCATCGCTTTGCCTCTTTGGTTGCACGCACCGATTGCTGTTCAAGCGATGCTTCGAGGCAAGGATGTGCTTACCGAGAAGCTGATGGCCCACAATGTTGCTGAATGCAAGGTGATGGGACGACTGGCTGCCGAGAAAGGCTTGCACTGTGCAACTGGTCACCAAAGACATTACAGCGTGCTTTACGACAACTCAGTCCACTTGTTGCGATATGGTTTGCTAGGACAACTGCACCACATTCGTGCTCAGTGGCACCGTGGTAATCTGCCTGATAAAGACAGTTGGCAAGTCGCACTGCCTACCGACAAGAAGTACGAGAACGACTTGAAAAAGTTTGCAGAAGCACTTGAGGCCGCAAAGGGTGATGATGCGAATACATTGAGGAAGAAGATCGCTCAGTGGGAAGCCTTGCTTTTAGACAAAGAGGTCGAAGCTGCCAAGTTTGGCTACGAAGACAAAGTGCTCGAGCAAGGTCGCAAACGATCCGCGATGGAAGAGCTGATTCGTTGGAGACTGTGGCAGCGAACCGGTGGTGGATTGATGGCCGAACTGGGCAGTCACCAACTGGACGCAGCCTCCATTTTCTGTTCGGCTCTGCGACAAGATGGCAAGAAGGCTCATCCGCTTACAGTTCATGCCGTCGGTGGTCGTCATATCTTCCCAGCAGATCGCGAATGCGAAGATCATGTTTACTGTACGTTTGAATTCCCCGGACCCGAGTATCAAGCAGATTTCGACTTGGGTTACAAAGGGGCGTACCCAGGCAAAGGTAATCCGTTGCCAGGATACGAACAGGACCCGAACAAGAAGATCGTTATGACCTATTCCACAATCAACGGGAATGGTTTTGGCGGTTACGGTGAAGTGGTGATGGGCACCAAGGGAACGTTGGTGCTCGAGCGTGAGAAAGAGATCATGCTCTACAAGGACGCAGACGTCTCCGCAAAAGTCACCGTCAAGCAAGACGGTGGAAGTGCTGTTCTTGATACACAAGCGAGCGGCAACTACGCTGCGGCGGGTGTTTCCAAGGCCGCAACGGGCGAAGATGTAAGCCGCGGTTACACCGAAGAGATCGAGCATTGGGCGTGGTGCATCGCCAATAGAGCTCCTGAGAACAAGCCGCGATGTTATCCCGAAGTTGCCATGGGTGATGCGATCATCGCTTTGACAACGAACCTAGCGATGGCCAAGCAAGCCAAGGGTGAACCGGGCTATGTGAAGTTCCAAGAGAGCTGGTTCGACATCAACTCGGACGATACGCCTGATGGAAGCAGTGTCGCCGAACAGCTTGATCGATTGAAGAATTGGAAGATTCTCTAAGTCGCTTCTCAAGACTCATCATGCAAATTCCGGCAGGTTTGTACCTGCCGGAATGGCTTACGGCTTAAATCGTTTAACGGCAAGCCGGAGGCGACTGCTTCTTCTAACTCGCCTATCAGTCTTTGCGTTTAGTTTCCCCTTTGCGTCCTTGCGCCTTAGCGTCTTTGCGTTTAATTTGCTGCATGCCCACGAAGCGTATAGCTACGATTCACACTGTCAAAACCAACAGGAGTTTGACTGGCTGGGAAAACGTTCGTCTAGCAAACTCTTTGCGAACCAAATACACTCTCCCTAGTGTCGGTTGACCAGATGGTCGCTGTCGGCTGGTCCGATAGAGGAAAGTCCGGGCTTCGCAGGGCAGAGCGGTCGGTAACGCCGACCAGTCGGAAGGCTAGGGAAAGTGCCACAGAGAATAGACCGCCTCACGCGGCAACGCGTGCGGTAAGGGTGAAACGGTGGGGTAAGAGCCCACCAGCGTGCAAGGTGACTTGTGCGGCTTGGTAAACCCCGCTCGAAGCAAGATCAAACAGAGGGAAGGTCCAGCTTGCTGGACCACGAAGCGGCTCGTTTCGTTCGACTCTCGGGTAGATCGCTTGAGGCGGCGAGCAATCGTCGTCCCAGAGAAATGACCGTCGGCGACTCGGTCAAACGCGTCGCAACAGAACCCGGCTTATCGGTCAACCGACATTTTTTGACTTTGGTGCAACTGCGATTGTTGCCAATTCCATTCAGCAAGTCACACCAAGCTGACAATTTGCAAGCTGCTCAGCAAGCTAAATCGCGAGCTGCTGGAGCTGAAGCATCTCGCACCAGACTCTCTAAATTCTCTAAGCTGATCCTCTTGTTGATGATAGCTCTCACAACTGGACTACTCATCATCTCGCTGCGTCGCGGATGGCTGTTCGGAACGTCACCTGATTCTGGAAATAGGATCGCGGATCGCGTCGCATCGGCTCAAAGCCTTGAACGACTCTCGATCGAAGAGCTGGAAGACAAGCTGGCCATACCTGCGCTGAGCGAAATTCCGGAGCCCAGCAAGACCATCGATATCGATGCATGGACCTATTGCAGTTAGGGCAAGATGAAGAGGCCCTGCGAGTCTTACTTGCGGCTAATGCTACGAAGACGCCGAGTGCAACCAGCCTTCAGTATTACCTGCTACTGGCCGACTGTCAGGCTCGCATTGGTGACTTGGAATCGAGCGAAGCGACTTTGGTTCTGGCAACTCAGCTCGCTCCAAGCGATGAGACTGCTTGGTTGCGACTAGCAAAGATACAGCTTCAGCAACGGAAGGTTGAGCAAGCGGAATCGAGCGTACGGAAAGCGATTCAGCAGAACGCATCGAATGCCGAAGCGTGGCAAGTGTTGCATCAAGCGCTCAAGCTTCAACGGCGCGAGGAAGAATCCAAATCAGCGCTTGAGCGATGGGAGAAACTCAAGTCGCAGCCTCGAGTTCGCGATGCGACGACCTTTGACGATGAGCTGGCCAGCTCCATGACGACTATCTTTGGCAGTTGCTTTCGATCGTTGGCGGTCGTTTATCAATCCAATGGAAACACAGAGCTTGCGCAAGCCATGTACCAGCGTGCTATCCTGGCGAATCCACGCGACACAGCGACGCTTCTGGGTTGGGCTAACATGCTTCGTAGTGCTGGCGATTTTCGCTCGGCCATCGAACTCAATAAACGCTTAGTCCGATTGCAGCCCGAGGATTATTTGAATTACCAGAATGTCGCAACCCTCGCCATGGAACTCAGTCGTCCGCGTGATGCAGAAGCAGCCTTGCGATTGGCTTGTAAGCGAATGCCAGAAAACGGCAATGCTCATTTGGCTCTGGCTAACTTCTTGTTATTCTTGAACAAACCCGGTGAAGCCAAAGCACCGGCCATTAGGGCTAAGGAATTGTTAGGAACCAGTGAGTCGGATAGTTTAGTCGATCGCATTCAAGAATCGCTTTCGACGTCGCGTTGAATTCTGGCTTTGGATTCGTGAAGTTGAATGCGCAGAGTTAAATTTCGCAGAGTTGAGATTGCCGCTAGCTGCTTAAATGTTGAATGAGGCACGAGAGTCATATCATGGTTAGTTCAAAGATCCGTCGATCCTGCGTTGCGAACTGGTTTAGTCAAGCCGAATCAGTAGTTTGGTTGGTCTTGGCGATACTGTGGGCAGTGCCGACACAAGCTCAGCAACAAACGGCTATTCGCTTCGAAGATGTCTCCAAAAAATGCGGAATTGACTTTATTCACACCGACGGCGGAACAGGCAAACGTTATGTCGTGGAATCTGTGGTTGGTGGGTTTGCCACATTCGATTTCGATGGCGATGGGTATGTCGACATCTATTTTGTCAACGGTACGAATCTAGAGTCCAAACAGTCCAGCAGTCGAAACGCGCTCTATCGCAACAATGGAGACTTCACCTTTACGGATGTGACCGAAGCCGCCGGCGTTGGCAAAGTAGGCTACGGAATGGGAGCCGTCGTAGCGGATTACGACCAGGATGGAGCGCCGGACCTATACATCAGCAACTTTGGCCAGAATGTGCTCTATCACAACAATGGCGATGGTACGTTTCGTGAAGTCACTCAAGAGGTTCTACCACAATTGCCAGATAAAGTTGGTGCTGGTTGTGCCTTCATCGATATTGAGAACGATGGGGATTTGGATTTGTATGTGGGCAGTTACGTGCAATTCAGTATCGACAAACACGTCAATCGATTCATCGGCAAGCATCAGTTTCATCCAGGGCCAGTCGACTATCCGCCAAGTCCCGATGTTTTGTTCCGTAATGAAGGTGACGGCAAGTTTGTCGATGTTAGTCAGAGTTCAGGAATAGCCAAGCAGGCCAGCTATTCGATGGGGGTAATCGGTTTCGATGCTGACGATGACGGAGATAGTGACATTTTGGTCGTCAATGATCAGCGCCCCAATACGCTCTGGGTCAACGATGGCAAAGGAGTGTTCGAAGACCAAGCTGTTGCTGCTGGTCTGGCCTTTGATCGAACAGGGAAAGCCAACGGTAACATGGGAGTCGAACTCGGAGACGTCAGCGGCGATGGGCTGGCCGATCTCTTTACTACGACTTATCAAGACGAGATGCCTGTCCTTTACATCAACATGGGGCAAGGCTTGTTTATGGATCAGACCAACGTCGCAAGGATAGATACTCGACTGCATCCGCATGTCACTTGGGGGTGTGGCCTAGTAGACTTTGACAATGACGGCGATACCGA